>PLIO01000094.1 GCA_003140075.1 Acidobacteriaceae bacterium
CTGCAGCACGGCGTGGTATTTGAGGAGTATTACCGGTGCTATGTGGTGGGGCAGGAGAAAGTGCACATCATGAAGTACGACCCGAGGCTGCCGCATCATGAGCGGTATGTGAAGGGGAATCCGCCGCCGTCGTCAGAGGCTTTAAGGGTCAGAATTGAAAAAGACGCGGTGACTTTGTGCCGCGTGCTGGGCTACGACTTGAATACGGTGGAGTTTGCCGTGGAGAATGGAGTGCCTTATGCGATTGATTTTCTGAATCCGGCGCCGGATGCGGAGATTACTTCGGTGGGGCAGGAGAATTTTGACTGGATCGTGAATGCCGTGGCGGAGATGGCGGTTAAGATGGCGCTGAGCGGGGAGAATCCAGCGAAGGAGTTGCGCTGGGCTGGTTTTTTGAATGGGACTCCGGTGAAGGAAAAACGCAAGGGCGAGCCGGGGTGGGTAGCGGAGCGGAAGCGGGGGAAGGTGGCGAAGTAGGCGTCGAGTTGCGCTCGACGGACAGCCGGCAGCTGTCCCACATGAGCATCTGCGTCGAATCGGCGGCTCGAGTTCCAGCAGCTTCTGATCGGAATGCTTTGATGCGGTTGTTATACTGTTTAGGCTGTCGGTTCCCATCCTTGTGCAAAGAAAGCGCAAGGATGAGGCGGGCAATAATCGGGGAGCTTCCGGCGAAACCAAGGTTCCTCGCTTCGCTCGGAATGACAAGCTTGATCACAGGGACGCAGAACTTCTCCATGACGCCATGAAGCCTACTTTCAGTATCGGAATCGAAGAGGAGTATCAGACGATAGATCCGGAGACACGGGATCTGAAGTCTCATATTCAGGTCGAGCTGCTGGAGAAGGGAAAGAAGATCCTGCAGGAGCGGGTGAAGGCGGAGATGCACCAGTCGGTGGTCGAAGTGGGGACTGGGGTTTGCAAAAACATCAAGGAAGCAAAAGCGGAAGTGAAGATGCTGCGGCGCGATATTGTGAGGCTGGCTAAGGAGAACGGGCTGCGGCTGGCGTCGGTGGCGACACATCCGTTTGCCGATTGGCGGGTGCAGGAAATTTATCCCGACGACCGGTACAAGCACATTGTTGAGGATATGCAACTGGTGGCGCGGGCGAATTTGATTTTCGGGCTGCACGTGCATATTGGGATCGAGGATCGCGAGACGGCGATCCACATGATGAATCANNGGGCTGAAGTCGTACCGGTGCAAGGTGTTCGACAAGTTTCCGCGCACGAACATTCCGGATTACTTTCCGAGCTGGGGCGAGTACGAGAACTTCATCAAGCTGCTGATCAAGACCAACTGCATCGATAACGCGAAGAAGATCTGGTGGGATATCCGGCCGCATCCGTTCTTTAATACGATCGAGTTCCGGGTGTGCGATATACCGATGCGCGCGGATGAGACGATCGCGCTGGCAGCGCTGATTCAGGCCACGGTGGCCAAGCTCTATAAATTGCATACGGCGAATCAAGGATTTCGTTTGTACCGGCGGGCGCTGCTCATGGAGAATAAATGGCGGGCGTCGCGCTATGGAATGCAGGGCAAGCTGATCGATTTCGGCAAGCAGACGGAAGTGCCGGCGAAGGATTTGATCCTCGAGTATCTGGATTTTGTGGACGATGTGGCGGATGAACTGGATTCGCGCGAGGAGTTGAACTATATCCATACCATGCTGGATCGGGGCAGCGGCGCGGACCGGCAGTTGCAGGTGTATCAGGAGACTGGAGATCTGAAGAAAGTTGTCGATTACATTATTGAGGAGACGGAAGCGGGGCTGGCCGAAGAAGAGCCGGTTGCCGTGAGAAAAGTCGGATGAACATTCCAGGAAACGGAGTCAAAACCCCTGCCCTCTCGCAAAAAACGCGAGAAGGATGGGGCACCCGCAGCAATCACGTTTCGTTTGATTCTGAATTTGCATTCGGGGCGCGCAATGCGGTCGAGGTGTGCCTGCGCGTGCAGCCGGACGAAAAAGTTTGCGTGATTACCGATGAGGTCACGATTGAGATCGCGGCGGCCATCGTGAGCGAACTGGAGACGCTGGGCGCGCCTTACCGGGCTTGGGTGCTGGAGGATCTGGCGGAACGTCCGCTGAAGGACTTGCCTTCCGAGATTCTCGAGGATTTGGAGACGAGCCAGGTTTCGATTTTTGCCGTGCAGGCACTTCGGAACGAACTGCGCTCACGCATGCAGATGACGGACGTGGTGAACCGGCGAAAGATCCGGCATGCGCACATGGTGAACATCAACCGGCAGATCATGCTGGAAGGGATGCGAGCGGACTTTCAGAAAGTGGACCGGCTGAGTGCGAAAGTCGTTGCGATGGTACGCAAGGCGCGGCGGGTGCGGGCAAGAACGGCGGCGGGCACGGACCTGACGGCGGAGTTGAATCCGAATTACCGCTGGCTGAAGACCAGCGGGATTATCACTCCCGAAAAATGGGGAAATCTGCCGGGCGGGGAGATTTTCACGACGCCGGGCGAAGTGAATGGGACGTTCGTGATCGACGGAGTGGTGGGCGATTATTTGTGCGCGAAGTTCGGCAGCTTGCGGGAGCAACCGCTGACCATCCACATAAAAGAGAACCGGCTGACCGAGGCGCATTCGGAGAATCGCGAACTGGAAGACGACTTCTGGAAGTACACTCACACCGACGAGAATAGCGATCGGGTGGGCGAATTTGCCATTGGCACGAACATCGATCTGAAAGATGTGATCGGACAGATCCTGCAGGATGAGAAGTATCCTGGAGTTCACATCGCGTTTGGAAATCCTTATGGCGCGCACACCGGGGCGGAGTGGGATTCGTCGACGCACATTGATGTGGTGGGACGGAAGTTCAACATCTGGGTGGATGACGAACAGATCATGCAGGACGGGAAGTTCCTGGTGGAGGCGTAGGGCAGTGCTGCTGGCGGCGGACAGCAGATTCCTCGCTCCGCTCGTAATGACAAAAGTCGGGGGGCGGGCGCTTTTCTGCACGGACGTGTAGTTCCGGTTGTGGATCCAATCTGGCAGGTGTAGAATCCGCTCGTTCGATCCAGGGTCCACCACTGCGGCCCTGTTTCTTAACACCCGTCGAATTTCCTCTGGAGGTACCCTCCGATGAAACGCAGCGATTTCGCGCTTCTGAGTTTCCTGACAATCCTGTTTACCTTTCTGATGTTCGGGAGCAGCGCCTTCGCCAATGATTCGACGGGCCAGGTTCTTCACCGCTTTCAAGGGACAGACGGATCGAATCCGCACGGGAACCTGATCCCCGGTCCAGCCGGGACTCTCTACGGAACCACCGAATACGGGGGAGTGAGTTTCTACGGGACGGTTTTCCAACTTGTGCCGCCGGCCCAGGTGTACGAGCCATGGAGGCTGATTACGCTGTACAGCTTCCGCAACGATAATGACGGAGCGCGGCCGACCGACGGGTTGATACTCGATAGCAAAGGGAATCTTTACGGGACAACCAGTGACAGCGACGCTGGCGGGTACGGAGAAATTTTCCAGTTGTCGCCGCCCAGCGCGAGGGGAGGCACGTGGACCGAGACGGTGCTTTACCACTTTCAGGGTGGTACCGACGGCGCCTATCCCCAGGGTGGTCTTATATCTGACGGGCAAGGCAATTTCTATGGAGCGACGGAAAGCTCGGTCTTCGAATTGAGCCCGCCGGCGCAACCGGGCGGAACCTGGACATTCACTTTGATGCATGACTTCACGGCCGGAACTAGCGATGGTTGGTCTGCGCAAGATGGTCTGGTGCGCGACCAGTGGGGCAATCTCTACGGAACGACGTTGTGGGGCGGCTATGAAGGCAACCCGGATTGCGGTGAGATTGGTTGCGGGACAGCTTTCGAGGTGAGCCCTCCCGCGACCCCAGGGGGCAGCTGGACGGAACAGGTGCTCCACTTTTTCGGAATGGGGGATGACGGCTTTGATCCTGAGGGCGGCCTCGCGCTGGACGCGAAAGGCAACCTCTACGGCACGACCTATTCGGGGGAAAAGAGGGAGGTGGAACCGCGTTCCGGCTTGCTCCTCCCAGCCAGTCGGGGGGCGCCTGGACGGAGACTGTGATTCACGCCTTCAGCTACGGCCGCGATGACGGCGCGGCCCCTGTGGCCACGATGATTCTTGATCCGGAGGGCAATCTGTACGGGACCACCATGTTCGGGGGAAACTCCTGCATTTTCGATGACGCGGAGTATGGTTGTGGCGTCGTCTTCAAATTATCGCCCGAGGATAAGGACGTCACGGCCTGGCACGAAAGCGTGCTTTACTTCTTTCAAACCGGAACGGACGCGGCGAAGCAACCTGCGGCCAGCCTGGTTTTCGACAGCTTCGGGAATCTTTACGGCACCACGGTCTACGGCGGGGGGGCCGATCAGCTTGGCACCGTCTTCAGGATCGTGCCATAACTCGAAAGAGTCCGGTTCCGGGTGGGAGCGTTAGGTCTCTGTTCGGGAATTGGGAAAGAACTCTTTTCTGTCAGCGGTCATGGTAGTTATGCGGCATAATCTTCTACCATGATCGCCTCACTGCGCGAGCCGTTTAACGCCAGCTTTACTCCCGAAAAATATCAGGAATTCTTGCGGCGGATTGATGACGCCTGCGGCACGCATGTGTCGTTCCGGCTGTCGGAAACTCCGTGTTTCTTTCCCAAGGCGCTGCTGGACCGGATGGCCGAGGATGGGAAGGAACTGATCCGGCAACTGGTGGAGAGTCCGGAGTATCGGGCGCGGTCGGAGGAATCGATCCCGGCAGAGTTCCGGGTTGCGAATGAGCCGGCGCATCCGATGTTTGTGCAAGTGGATTTTGGGCTGGTGCGCGACGCGGGCGGCGAATTGCGGCCGAAACTCGTGGAGTTACAGGCCTTCCCTTCCCTGTATGCGTATCAGGTGACGATGGCGCAGACTTACATCGATGTATACGGGCTGGAAAAGCGGGCTTCGGGCTCGGGGCTTCGGGCTTCAGAGCCACAGAAGCTTAACTATTTCTTGAGCGGGCTGAACGAGAAGACCTACCGTGAACTTTTGCGGGCGGCGATTGTGGGGACGCATGATCCGGAGAACGTGATCCTGATGGAGATTCATCCTCAGGAGCAGAAAACTCTGCCGGATTTTCTGCGGACTGAGAAGATGCTGGGCGTGCGGACCGTCGATATTGAGGCGATTCGAAAGCACGGGTCGCAGCTTTACTACGAACGCAATGGCGGGCGGGTGCCGATCCGGCGAATTTATAACCGGGCGATCGTGGATGAGTTGCAGCGTAAGCGAGTGCAGCTCGGGTTCGACTGGCGGGACGATCTTGCCGTGGAGTGGGCGGGACATCCGAACTGGTATTTTCGGATCAGCAAGTTTTCGATTCCCTATCTGCGGCATGAGTCGGTGCCGAAAACGTGGTTTCTGGACCGGCTGGAACGGGTTCCCGACGACTTGCAGAACTATGCGTTGAAGCCGCTGTATTCCTTCGCCGGGCTGGGGGTGGTGATTGCGCCGAAGAAGGAAGATATCGACGCGATTCCGGCGGAGAAGCGTGGGGAATACATTCTGCAGGAGCGGCTGCACTTTGAGCCGATCATCGAGACGCCGTTCGGCAGGACCAAGGCGGAGGTACGGGTGATGTACGTGTGGCTGGAGAAGTTGCAGGCGGTGATGACGATTATTCGCATGGGGCGCGGCTTGATGATGGGCGTGGATCACAATCGGGACATGGAGTGGGTGGGGGCGTCGGCAGGGCTGTGGGTGGAGGAGTAGGACGGATAGCGATAGAAACGCCTTGCCAAGCCAGCGAATCGCGCTGGTGCGCTAGGGGTCCCCTTCGGCTTCGCTCAGGGCAGCCTTTCGACTGCGTGACTGCTTCGCCAAGCATCCACTCCGCTCAGGACGACACGGGGTTAAATCAGCCGAGTCTCTTTACGATGGTGGTTTGGAGTTCGCGGCCGTTGGGGCGGCGGAGGTAGAGTTTGTCGCCGGAGAGACGAACGGGGACGGGGTCACCCGGTTTCCATTCGCCGGGAGTGTAGCCATCGGCAGAAGTGGATTCGTATTCCCCGGTGTAGACTACGCCCTGGACATTGACGACGACGGCGCGGCGAACGGCGTGAGTTTCGAATTCACGAAGGATCTCAGCTTCAGCCTGGCACCAGTTTTCGACGTCGTGGCCTTCGACGGCTCCGCTGCGCTGGTAGAGTTCAGTAGCACGGCGGCGGATAGCTTCCTGCACTTCAGGGGAATAGTTCACAGACGTCCTCGCCATACCGACCGCCTCGCTCCTTCGGTATTCCTGGCTTCATAGTAGTCGCCGCGGCGGTGTACGGAACCAAGCCGCCCACACAAAAGGTCGGGGTATTTGTCAGTTTGGGAAACACCACGGGGCAATTACTACACGAAGAGAAGCTACTTCGCCACGGAGGCGCAGGGCACGGAGAAGACAATTTAGAAAATTAGGGACGTTAAGAGCCGTTCTCGACGCCTTCGTGGTGAAAGAGTGAGAAACTTCGGGGGTGGGTTCAGTCTGACTTCCACAGCGAGCACCGCCCGCCATTAAGTGGATTGACAAAGAGCTTATCCTGAAAGCACTCGAGGAAAAGATGGGTGCATGACCACATTCGAAGCCATCTGGTTTGTGATAATGATTCTCGGATTTGCGGTCTGCGGTTGGCTATGCGTATTTAGGACAAACATGCTGGTGACGTGGGGACGGAAGAATGCGAAAACGAAATTCGCATGGTCTCCGTTTTCGAGCATACCCATGAGGCCTGGGTACGCCACATACATTCGTTGCGCAGGAGTCTTCCTTTGGCTCTGGGCAATCGCCATCCTCTTCGGGGTAGTTTTCCTTCATTTCCGCTAGCCTGTGGAAATCAGACTGACGCACTTAAAATCCTGCGAGTCAGTTGACCGGAGTCACTGGCGGGGCCTAACATTACCGCGTTCGGAGGCGTGGTCCTCACATGATCGGCCAGACGGTATCCCACTATCGCATCCTGGGGAAGCTCGGGGGCGGTGGTATGGGCGTGGTGTACGAGGCGGAGGACCTGAAGCTGGGACGGCACGTCGCGTTGAAGTTCATTCCTGAAAACCTTACGGGCGACCCCAAGTCGCTGGAGCGTTTCACGCGGGAGGCGCGGGCCGCGTCGCTGTTGAATCATCCCAACATCTGCACAATTCACGGCATTGAAGATAACGGGGGCCATCCGTTCATCGTGATGGAGAAGCTGGAGGGCGAAAGCCTGAAGCAATGCATCTCCGGGCGCGCGATGGAGACCGACAAGGTGCTGGACATCAGCATCCAGGTAGCGGACGCGCTCGCGGCGTCGCACGCCAAGGGGATCGTGCATCGAGATATTAAGCCGGCGAACATTTTTCTGACTCCGACCGGGCAGGTGAAAGTGCTGGATTTCGGGCTGGCGAAGCTGCTGCATAACGTCGGCACAGACAGCGACGGAGCGGCAGAAGCAGCGGCGGACCTCTCGTTAACCGCGGTGGGAGTGATTCCCGGGACAGCGGTCTACATGTCGCCGGAGCAGGCGCGGAGCGAGGAAATCGATTTCCGCAGCGACCTGTTTTCCTTTGGTGTGGTGATGTATGAGATGTCGACGGGGAAGAAACCGTTCACCGGCAAGAACTCTCTGATGACGCTGGACGCGGTGTTGCATGATAGGCCGGTTCCGCCGGGAGAATTGAATCCAAAAGTGCCGGTGGAGTTGGAAGGCATCATTGGCAAGGCGATGGAGAAGGACCGCAAAGAGCGGTACCAGAGCGCCACGCAGATGAAGGCCGACTTGCAGCAACTGAAGCGCGAGACTGAGTCCGGGCAGGTGCGGAGCGGGCTGCATACCGCGAGGCTGCGGGTTGCGAGCAATACGTTTGGACGAACCGGAAACCGGTGGCAGCTCTGGCTGTTGCTGGGAACTTTGGCGATGCTGGCGACAGTGTTGGCGGCGGTGGGAGCGTACTGGCTGAAGCACCGGGAGGTGGCAAACGCGGAGCAGAAGAATGCGATCGCGGTGCTTCCGCTGCAGAACATGAACGGAGATTTCAGCGTGGATTATCTGCGCTTCGCGCTGGCCGACGAATTGACCAGCGTGCTGACGTATTCGCGTTCGCTCGAGGTGCGGCCATCGTCGGTCACGCGGAAGTACGTGGAACTGGATCTGGATCCGCGCAAGGTGGGACAGCAGTTGCACGTGGGGAGGCTGCTGACCGGGCACTTCATCCGGCAGGGTGAACAGTTGACTGTGACGCTGGAAGCGATTGACGTATCCAGTGACCGGCTGCTGTGGCAAGGCAGTGCCACAGCTTCCGTGAACGACTTGATTTCGCTGCAGGGACAACTGAGCACGCAGGTACAGCAGGGGTTGTTGCCCGCGCTGGGCGTTGCCGGAGGGGCGTTGGGCACGGCGTCGCGTCCGAAGAGCCAGGAAGGCTACGACCTTTACCTGCACAGCCTTGCGCTGCCGCATGATCCCGGGCCGAACAAGGACGGAATCGCGGTGCTGGAACACGTGGTGGGAGAGGATTCGGGCTACGCGCCGGGGTGGGAGGCGCTGGGACTTCGCTACTATTACGACTCGATTTATGGTGGAGGCGGCGAGGAGATGTTCCAGCGTTCGAATGCGGCGTATGAGCGGGCGCTGTCGTTGGATCCGAACCGGGTGGCGGCGGCAAGCTATTTGATCACCAACCGCGTGGAGCGGGGTGAACTGGGCCGGGCCTACGATGCGGCTACTGACCTGGTGCGGCGGAGACCGCAGAGCGCCGACGCACATTTCGCGCTCAGCTATGTGCTGCGTTATGCGGGCATGCAGGAGCAGGCGACGCAGGAGTGCAACACGGCGCGCTCGCTGGATCCGGGGAACTTCAACTTCCGGTCGTGCGCGTGGGCATTTCTGGAGCTGGGCAAGACGGACCGGGCCATGGATTTCGTACATCTCGACGCGGGTTCAGAATGGGCGGCTTGGGTGACGCCGTATGTTTATCTAGCCGCGGGAAATCTGGCTCAGGCGCGAGACAGCGTGAAGAACATGGGGAAGGCTCCAGCCTATCACCGGGATTTGATCGCGGCGTGCACGCAAGCACAGCGGCCAGCCGACATGAACCGGATTGTTCGGGAGGCCGAGGCATCAGTAATGACGGAGCCCGACCCGGAAGCGTGGTACCACGTGGGCGCGCTGATGGCGTATTGCGGGCAAAAGGACGCGGCTTTGCGTTTGCTAAAAGCCGCGGTGCAGCAGAATTATTGTGCGTATTCGGCGCTGCTGGGAGATCCTCTGCTGAAGGACTTGCGCAAGGAAACAGCGTTCAATGAGGTGCTGACCGCCGGCAGTGCATGCCAGGAAGCGCTGAAGGAAGGGCGACAGTAGGGCAGTTCTGAGTTCTCAGCAATTGGAACCCGCTCTTGGTTCAAGGGTTACTCTTTATTCTCACCAGCGTCTAATCTGGAACAGAGAGGAAAAATTTGCGTCCGAGCGGGGGTCGGCCCCATCCTTGTAGGGTGAAATATTCGGGACCCAACTACCTCGCGCGCTGGGCGCGGTTCGTACTGCGTTTCATAAAAACTGCATTCGTCCAAGGCTCATTCGGACTGCTGTTGATGCTGGTTCCAATTCTGCTGGTAGCCTCACCACAGCGGACCGGTGAAACTCCGGTGGATTCGGCACCGACTGCTGATGGCAGCCACGCTGTTGTAAAGAGCTTTCCACCATTTCCCTATCAGGGATCTCCGTCGGCTCTGCCACAAGATGAAGGGACGCTCGGCCTCCGGCTTTCGCTGCGGCAACTGGCCACGACCGCCCGTCTGATGCAGACGGTGGCACATCCGGATGATGAAGATGGAGGGATGCTCACACTAGAGGCGCGCGGGAGCGGAGCGAGCGTGCTGCTGATGACGCTGAATCGCGGAGAGGGCGGACAGAACAAGGTCGGCAGTAATTTGTCGGATGTGCTGGGTGTGCTGCGGACGTTGGAACTGCTGGCAGCGGACGAATATTACGGCGTGCAAGAACGATTTTCGCGTTTGGCTGACTTCGGGTTCTCGAAGAGCGCAGACGAGACCTTTGCCAAGTGGGGCGGACACGATGTGGCGCTCGGAGACATGGTCCGGGTGATTCGGACGTTCCGTCCGGATGTGCTGGTGGCGCGGTTTTCCGGAACCGAAAGGGATGGTCATGGTCACCACCAGGCTTCGAGCATCCTGACGAGAGAAGCGTTCCGCGCGGCGGCTGACCCGAAGCGGTTTCCTGAGCAGATCGCCGAGGGGCTTCAGCCGTGGCAGGCGAAAAAGCTTTACATCGGGAATGTCTGCGGGTTTGGAGCGATGACCTGTCCGGATGCGAATTGGACGGTAAGGCTGAACACGGGTGAGGCAAGCGCCGACCTGGGAGGGTCGTATGTGCAGTTTGCCATGCAGGGATTGCGGCATCAGCTCTCGCAGGGGGCGGCGAACTGGAACGTGGATCCGGGTGACCGGTTTACGTTTTACAAGCTGGTGGATTCCGTGGAGCCGGCGAAGTTGGATAAGGATGGGCACGAAAAGGATTTCTTCGAGGGGATTGATACGAGTTTGCCGGGGCTGGCGGCGAGGTTGGGAAGCGAAGAATCGAAGGTTCCGCAGTTGCGGCGGGAGTTGAAGGAGATCGTGGCCAAGGTTGCCGAGGCGAGCAGGAACGCAAAGGGAAACGATCCATCGGCGATTGCATCGCCGCTGATGGAAATTGTGGATGGATTGGAGCGAGCGAATGAGGAAGTCAGCAAGGCGACTCTGAGCGGGGCTGCGAAGTCTGATTTGCTGATGCGGCTGGAGGAAAAGCGCGGCCAGGCGGAGGCGGCGCTCAACGATGCGCTTAATGTGACGCTGGAGGCGACTGTAGTTTCTCGCGTGGGGTCGAATGGTGAACCTACAAAGGAGGTTCCAGAGAAAGAGGCGGACGCGCTGACTACGGTTTCGCCGGGGCAAGAATTTTTGGTGGGAGTAGATTTTCATAATGGATCGAACGAGCGGCTCCTGCTCGACGGTTTGAAGTTGGAGGTGCCGGAGGGTTGGGGAACGATTTCAGACAAGACGAAACCAGTTAGCATCAAGCCGGGAGACAGTGTGAATGCGGTTTTTCGCCTGCGCGTGCCAAAGGGTGCGGCATACACCCGGCCGTACTGGCATCGCGACGATCCGGATACGGAGAGCGTGAACCACATCGATGAAGAGAAATATGCGACGCTGCCGTTTCCGCCACCGGCGTTGCGAGCGCGGGTGACGTATTCGACGACGGGCGGCGGCGGCGCGGCGGTGAAAAATGAAATTGGAACCACCATCGTAGCACGATTCATAGACGACGCCGGGGCGGAGCAATCTCGCCCTTTGGCGGTGGTTCCGGTATTTTCCGTTGCGCTGGAGCCGGGGACGCAGGTGATCTCAACGCACAACGGCGCGAGTTCAACTGTGGCAGTGGGCGTGACCAGCAATCTGAATCGCGAGACGCGAGGAACGTTGCGGCTGGAATTGCCTGCGGGTTGGCGGTCGGAGCCGGAGAAGTTTGACGTTGGGTTCAAACGACGGGGGAAGAAACAGGATTTTCAGTTCAAGGTCTTCCCTGCCGGCTTGCAGGAGGGACGAGCGAAAGTTCGGGCTGTTCTTGAATCGGACGGTGACAAGTTCAGCGAGGGTTATACGCTGGTCACGCGCGAGGACCTGGGCAGCTTCTACTATTACCAGCCCGCGGTGCAACGAGTGGGCATTGTGGACGTGAAGGCGCCGCATGATTTGAAGATCGGTTACATCATGGGCGCGGGCGACGACATTCCCACCGTGCTGAAGCAAGTGGGGATGAACGTAACGCTGATTCCGCCGGAAAAATTGGCGAGTGAGGAACTGAACAATTACGGAACGATTGTGCTGGGAATTCGCGCTTACGATACGCAGAAAGATGTTGTCGCAAATAATAAGAGGCTGCTCGATTTTGTTTCGGCAGGCGGAACTCTGCTGGTGCAGTACAACGCCGGAGTGGGAGATTTTAATAGCGGACACTTCACTCCGTACGCCGCGGAACTGAGCCGGGCGCGGGTTTCGGTGGAGGAGGCCCCGGTGGAAATTCTCGCGCCGGAAGATGGAGTGTTTCATTATCCGAATGTAATCACCGCTCGTGATTTCGATGGATGGGTGCAGGAACGCGGCCTTTATTTCATGGATAAATGGGATGATCATTTCAAGCCGCTGCTGAGCTGCCACGATCCGGGCGAGGACGCGCAGAAGGGCGGACTCCTGCAGGCGCAGTATGGCGAGGGAATTTATATCTACACGGGATACGCGTTCTTCCGGCAGTTGCCGGCAGGAGTGCCGGGAGCGGTGAGGCTCTATGTGAATTTGTTGAGCGCGGGGCATGAAAAACAGTAGCCAGTTGCCAGTTGCCGGTAAGACTTGAAGCGTTTTCGTTTTACATTCTGATCAGTCGTTTTCCCGTTCTGTCGTCCGATCGACGCATGGGTTCTCCAATAAAAGCGGAGGGTGATTCTCCCGGCCTCATCCGTGGGATGGGCCTCGGGAGCGCGACTGCGCTCAACATGATCGACATGATCGGCGTGGGGCCGTTCATCACCATGCCGCTGGTCTTGAGCGCGATGGGCGGACCGCAGGCCATGTTGGGCTGGATTGTGGGCGCTCTTTTGGCGGTGTGCGATGGTCTGGTGTCGGCAGAGCTGGGTGCTGCGTTCCCGGGGTCAGGTGGGTCGTATCGCTACCTCAGTGAGATTTATGGACCGCGAAAATGGGGGCGGCTGATTTCGTTTCTGTTTATATGGCAACTTTCCTTCAGCGCCCCGCTTTCGATTGCAACCGGTTGCATCGGACTGGCAGGCTACGCCGCCTACTACTGGCCAGGTCTGGGGACGGTTTACTCCGCAGGCAGCGCTGCGCTGGCCATCCCATGGGCAGGATCACTTCAGGCGAACTGGATTGTGACGCCGGGAACTGCACTGGCGATAGTCATCTGCTTCTTCACCGTCCTGTTACTTTATCGGCGCATCACCGTGATCGGGCGGCTTTCGAAAGTATTGTGGCTTGGGGTGATGGGAACGATTGGATGGATTATCTTCGCGGGGTTGACACACTTCAACGCTGCTCGCGCGTTCGATTTTCCTCCCGGCGCGTTCACCCTCTCGCCCGGATTCTTCACCGGGTTGGGCGGGGCTCTTTTGGTGGCCACCTACGACTATTGGGGCTACTACAACGTTTGCTACCTGGGCGATGAAATTAAGGATCCCACGCGAAACATTCCGCGGGCTCTGCTGCTTTCGATTCTGCTGGTGGCCTGTCTATATCTAATGATGAACTTGTGCATTCTGGCCGTGGTTCCGTGGCGGGAGATGCTGCAGGCGGCGCACAACAACAACGGATTGTATGTCGTGTCGTTGTTTATGGAGAGGATTTATGGACTGTGGGCGGCGCGGTTAGTAACGGCACTGGTCATGGTTACTGCGTTTGCGTCGGTCTTCTCCCTGATGCTGGGGTATTCGCGAGTACCTTATGCGGCAGCCCTGGATGGGAATTATTTCCGGGCATTTGCCAAAGTGCATGCGGTGTATCGCTTCCCGCATGTTTCACTATTGGCGCTGGGAGTAGTGGCGGCAGCGTTCTGCTTTCTGCGGCTGAGGGACGCGATCGCGGCGCTGGTTGTCATTCGCCTGGTTCTGCAATTCCTGGTGCAGGCGGTTGGTTTAATCGTATTGCGGGTGACGCGGCCGGAGATGCCGCGGCCGTTTCGCATGTGGTTGTATCCGCTGCCGGCGCTGGTGGCGATTGCGGGATTTCTCTTTATCCTGTTCGGTCGCGAGAACTGGCAGAAAGAAGTGCGATATGCGGCGGTGATTTTGTTGGCAGGCCTGGCGATCTATATGATTCGGGCCTGGAGAGGCGGAGAGTGGCCGTTTGGCGCGGTTCATTCGTCCAGTTAACGGGAGAAAAATGGAGGAATCATCATGAGGAATCGACTTAGCTGTCTTGCATTCTGCCTGCTGGGGCTGGCGACGGTTGGTGTGGCCCAGGACAACAAAGGTAAGGACGAACACCGGAGCGTCACGCAGGTGCTGGACCGGTCGATCGCAAACATGGAGCAGGAGTTTGTTCCCGCAGTCGAGGCGATGCCGGAAGAAAGGTTCGGATTCGCGCCGACCAACGGTGAGTTCAAAGGTGTCCGGACATTTGGCGAGCAGGTGAAGCACGTGGCGGCAGTGAACTACATTTTTGGCGCGGCAATTCTGGGAGAAAAAGTTCCGGTGGATGTGGGCGACGAATCCGGGCCGCCGTCGATGAAAACAAAGACGGAGATTCTCAGTTATTTAAAGGCGTCGTTCACCTACGTACACAAGGCGATCCAGACTATCAATGAGAAGAACCTGGTGGAACCGATAAAGAGTCCGTTCGGAGAAGGATGGGTGACGCGGCTGGGGTTGGGGACGAGCGTCACAGCCCATGGCTTCGACCACTACGGACAGATGGTGGAGTACCTGCGAATGAATGGCATCGTGCCGCCTGCCAGCCGGTAGAATCGGGGCTCAACCCGATTAATGGCGGCTCGGGCGGTTTTCGCGGCGAGCGGGCACGAAGAAGCTGCAAAGATGCTGGCGGAAGCTGATGCTGGGTTCCTTCGCGACGCGGGCAGGGTAGGAATCGACGGCCTGCAGAAAGTTATGAATTTCCAGCTGCACCTGTTCGTGGCGCGGCGAGACGATTTCACGTGGCTGGACGTGATAGTGCATTTTCGACTTCATTCCTGCTCATCCCAGAGAAACTTAGCTTGAGCTTCCAAGAGAAGCCGCGACCGTACTATTTTCTAAACACGTCTACGACGGCTAAGTTTCGGATTCGGGGAGAAATCCAAAAATATCCGGAAGAGCTGGCCGAGTAAATACCACTTTAGTGGCGTCTTGGCGGCACTTTACCACACTCCGGGGCAAATGCAAGCTTTTTCAGGGGAGCTCTTGGTGGCTTTTTCGGCGGATCAGCGGGACGCGTTGCCCGGGGCAATGGATGTAAGAAGCAACTCGGCGCGGAGTTCGTTGCGGGCGAGGTGAGCGGCAACTGACTTTCGCGTTTTCTCGGCGGGGGAGCCGGGATCGAGGAAGACAATCACAGCCGGACCCGCGCCACTGAGGGCCGCTCCGAGAATGCCTGGTTTCCCTGCCAGTTCCTGCAAACTCGGGAGCAGCGGGCAAAATGGGGCGCGGTAAGGCTGGTGGATGTGGTCTTCCAGTGCGGCCGGGAGTAAGTCGTGACGTCCTTGAGTGAAGGCAGCGAGCAGGAGCATAGAGTTCTGGATGTTGGCGACGGCGTCGGCGCGGGAATACTGCGCTGGGAGCACGCGGCGGGCTTTTTCGGTGGACAGGGCTTCGTCGGGGATGGCAAGAAGCAGAGGCCACCTCCCTTTCGGGCGAATGCGGACCACCCGGACCTCGCCTTTCGAGGACATGCGCGCGACGGTGAGACCGCCCATCCAGCAGGCGGAGGCGTTATCGGAATGCTGCTCGCGGCGCGAGGCCTCGCCAATAATCTGGGCAGCGGTCCAGCGTAAACGGCCGAAGTGGTTGGCCAGGGCGATGCCGGCGAGGCGGGCGGCAGCGGAAGAGCCGCAGCCTTTGCCGATCGGAATGTCATTCTTGATGCGAAGAGATAGAGGAATAACTTGCGCCCCTTTGGCCCGGAGTATCTCGCGGTAGGTGGCGAGAATGAGGTGATTCTCCAACGCGCCGCAAATATCTTCGTCACGTCCGGATGCCGTGATGGAGAAGCTTGCGGCGGGCCGGGCATCGATGGTGATGTAAAGATCCATCGCGAGGGCAGCGGCATCGAAGGCCGGCCCCAGATTGGCCGAAGTGGCTGGCAGCGCGAGGTGCAGCGCGGGCGCGGCGGAACTCTTGTTCTTGGTCTTCTTCTTAGACATTAGGCTGCGGTGGGCTGGATTTCTCTGCCTGTTCCAGAGTTTTAATTACGGCGTCCAAGGTGGCGTCGAGGACGACCGGAGGGTGACGGAACTGATTCAGCTTGGCTTCTTCGCGTTCGTGCGCGGTGCCCTGAAAGAGATCGCCGCGATGGAATTCCATGGTGAAATCGGGATCTTTGAGGAGGTTTCCGGTTAGGACAAGGACGACTGTTTCGTCCCTTTTCACAAACCGCTGCTGCACCAGTTTCTTTAAACCGGCGAGCGTGACGGCTGATGCCGGCTCACAACCAATGCCTTCGGCGCCGATCTCGGCTTTGGCTTGCGCGATCTCGAGTTCGCTTACCTGCTCGCAGGCGCCACCGGTGGCTTGAAGAACCTTTACAGCTTTCTCCCACGAGGCGGGATTGCCGATCCGGATTGCCGTGGCGCGAGTCTCCGCCTGCACGCTGACAAGATGTTTCCCGCCTGCTTCGCGCAAAGTGCGAACCAGTGCATTAGCGCCTTCGGCTTGAATTACGGACAACTTCGGCAGACGCGTAACCAAGCCGAGATCGAGCATTTCAAGCAAGGCCTTGCCGATCGCGGAACTGTTGCCCAGGTTGCCGCCGGGCACGATGATATGTTCGGGCGCTTGCCAGTCGAGTTGCTCCAGTAACTCGAACGCTAGAGTTTTCTGCCCTTCGAGCCGGAACGGATTGATGGAGTTCAACTGGTAGACCGGGGCGCGCCGCACGAGTTCCTGGAGCAGGCGGAGGCAGCCGTCAAAGTCGGTGCGGAGTTGGCAGGTGAGCGCGCCGTAGTCGAGTGCCTGGGAGAGCTTGCTCCAGGAGATTTTGCCTTCGGGCACGAGGACCAGGCTAAGCAGGCCGCCGCGGGCCGCATAGGCCGCCATTGACGCCGACGTGTTGCCGGTGGAGGCGCAGGCTACCCAGCGGTATCCTGCCTCGCGAGCGAAGGTGGCGGCGACGGTCATGCCGGCGTCTTTGAACGAGCCGGTGGGATTCATGCCCTGATGCTTGGCGTAGAGCCGCGAGATACCTGTGATGCGGGACGATTGCGGGAGATCGTAGAGTGGAGTGTTGCCTTCGCGCAGGGTGACGATGTGCTGCTGGGATTGGGGCGCGGGGAGAAGTTCGCGGAATCGCCACACGCCGCTAACGTCGAGGGGAAGGTTTGAGGAGCGACGGTCGCGCCAGACGGATTTCAATGCTGCAGCGTTGAGACTGGCTCTGGTCCAGGAAGGGTCGGCGATCTCGAGCAAGTTGCCGCACTGCGAGCAGCGAAAATCCTGGGCGGCAGCAAGGGCGACCGCAGCGCAGCCGATGCAGCGGAAGCGGAAGGTCGGTCGAGGCAAGCTGGATTCCGAACCCGGTTCATCAGAGCCTGATTCGTCAGAGCCTGGGTTCATAGAGCCTGGCTTCTCAAAATCATGACCAGAAGTGGCGGAGGAAGGCATGGAATGGAAAACTACTTCTCGCCTCGCAGGTATTGGTCGGTTTTGTTGATCCAATCGGCGCGCGGGGGATTGAATACGTCGAGGTCAACCGTATCTTCGAGAGCTTCAGCCTTGTGCGGCATGTGCGCGGGGATGCAGAGCACTTCTCCGGCATGGACCACGATTTCCTGGCCGTCGATCCAGAATTTCAGAGCGCCATCGAGAATATATGTGAGTTGTTCGTTGTGGTGGCTGTGCTCGGGGACGATGCAGCCTTTTTTCAGAAGCACCCGCGCCAGCATAATTTCCTGACCGACGACGAACTGCCGCTGCAGCAGCGGATTCAGATCTTCGAGCGGGATGGTGCGCCAGGGGATGTACTGGTGCTGGGCATTGCTGGCCGCGTGTTTGGTAACGGCGCGTTGACCGCGCGCGTGGGGCCTCGCGTCTTTTGCTTTTCTACGTGCGGGAGTTTTGGTTTTCAGTTTTTTCACCATTTCAGACCTTAGTTTCTCAGGAACATCGGTTTAGTGAACTCTGCCTTCATACAGTTTCACAGCATTGTCGTGCAGATAAGCATGGGCTAGTTCCAGAGCCCGAGTTTCGGTAATTTCATTTTCCGAGATCATCTCGGCCAAGGCCGCGGCCAGGGCCATGCGCGATGATTCCGCGCCCAGCCAGTAGCTCTCTTCGGCGCCCAGAACTTCATTGTACGGGAAAGCGTCCGTACCGAAGATGACCTTATCGGGGAAAGTTTCCAGCCACATCTTCAAGGTGTCTTTGAAGGCGGACGGATATTGCACAAGTTCTACCAACGAGGAATCAAGATAAACATTCTTCATTGAGGTGAGCCAGATGGCCTCGCGTTCGAGCGGATAGCCGCCATGGAGCATGACGAAGGTTGTGCTGTGGTAGCGCGGGTCGCGCAGCACGCTTTCAAAATTCATAATGTTGCTCTGCGAAATACTAAAGTAATCGCCGATGAGGGCTGCAGAGTGAATGTGCACGGGAAGATGCAGACGGCCACCTTCCAGAATGAGATAGCGGAAAATATAATCCTGAAAAGTGCGGTAATCCTTCTCGCTGGGGATGCCGCCGCTGACGTAGCGCTGGTAAAGGTCCGCGGCTTGGTCGCGCGTGGGATCTCCGAACGTGGTAGGGCGAAAATAGGCAACTTCGAACTTCATGGCGATGCCGCCCTT
>PLIO01000052.1 GCA_003140075.1 Acidobacteriaceae bacterium
TTATCGAGCGCGCGCTTCTCGTCTTTCTTCGGGTTCACGAAGTGTTCGCCGGCGCTGGCGTGCCGCAGAAAATAGATGATCATGGCGAATTATCGTTCCCTTCCAACTGGAGCTTTTCGTCTTCTCGCCGGAACTTGCGGCACCAGGAATCCCGCAGCCTGTTTGCCCTCGGCCACGCTGATCAGATAATCCTGCGCGCTGAAAGCGGCCGCTCCGGTAGGCGGTTTGCGTTTCCGTACGCCGTGCACAGGTTGCCACGCCCGAATGTAGGTGGCATCGCGCAGCAGAACGCGAGCCTTGCGATTATCCGCCAGGTAGGCATCGAGAATCTCGCGATGCACGCGCTCCCTCAGAAATTCATCGCGCAGGGGCACGAGCACTTCGACGCGCTCGTAGAGATTGCGTGGCATCCAGTCGGCGCTGCCGATGTAGATCTCTTCCTCGCCACCATTTCCGAAATAATAAATCCGGCTGTGTTCCAGGAAACGTCCCACAATACTGCGCACCTTGATGCGGTCGCTTAGCCCGCGCACTCCCGGACGCAAGGCGCAAATGCCGCGCACGATCAGATCAATCTCCGCTCCCGCCTGAGATGCGCGATACAGCGCCTGAATCATGTTCTTATCGAGCAGCGCATTCATCTTCGCGATGATGCGGCCGGGACGTCCCTGGCGCGCGTGCTCGGCCTCGCGATCGATCAGCGAGATGCACTTCTCCGCCAAATCGAGCGGCGCCACCAGCAGCGGATCATAGCTGGGATTCTCCGCATACGCGGTCAGAAAGCTGAACACATCGTGCACGGCCCGAGTAATCTCCGGATTCGCCGTGAACAGGCTGAGATCGGTATAGATGCGCGCCGTGGTGGCGTTGTAGTTGCCCGTTCCAATGTGCGCATAGCTGCGCACGCCATCCGGATCGCGGCGCACCAGCAACGAAAGTTTGCAGTGCGTCTTCAGCCCCACCAGCCCGTGAAACACCTGCACCCCGGCATCTTCCAGATCACGCGCCCAGCGGATATTGGAAGCTTCGTCGAAACGCGCCTTCAATTCCACCACCGCCGTCACTTCCTTCCGCGAAGCCGCATCCATCAGCGACGCGACGATCGCGGAGTTTTCGCCGGTGCGGTAGAGAGTCTGCTTGATCGAAAGTACGTGATCGTCTGCCGCCGCCGAATTGATGAACGACACCACCGCGTCGTAGGAATCGTAGGGATGGTGCAGCATTACGTCATGCCGCCGTAATTCCTCGAAGAGATTTTGCGATTTAGCCGTGAGCCGCAGCTCGCGCGGGGCAAAAGAACGATATTTCAGGTCCGGCCGTTGCGTCTGGTCATAAATATTAAACAGCCGCGAGAGATTTACCGGCCCGTTCACCGGAAAAACCTGCCAGGGATCGAGCTCGAATACCGTGCGCAGGCGGTCGATGATTTCAGGATCGGCGTCGGCCTCAATCTCCATGCGCACCGCATCGCCTTTGCGGCGATTGTGCAACTCGGTGCGCACCGATTCCAGCAGATTGCGCGCCTCTTCTTCCTGCAGATAAAGATTGCTGTTCCGGGTCACGCGGAATGGAGCCGACGAGACGATGTCGTAGCCGTGGTACATGTTCTGCGCGTGGTGCGCCACTAGGTCGGCGAGGAAAATGAAATCGGTCGTGGTCTCGGAAGGCAATCGCACCAACCGGGGCAATGCCCGCGGTACGGACACCACTCCCGTATAAGTGAGCGCAGAGCGCCGCCGCCGGCGCAAAAGCAACCCAAGGCACAGAGCTTTGTTAATCACCCGGGGAAAAGGATGCGTGGGGTCGACCGTCACCGGCGTGAGCAGTGGGTCGAGTTCTTTCTCGCAATACTCGTCGACGAACCGCCGCGCATCGGCGTCCAACTCGTGCAGGCTCAGGACGCGAATGCCATGCTCCGCCAGCGCCGGACGCAACGCGTTCCAACAGTCGTATTGCTCGTCCACAAACTCGTGACTCAGGCGGGCCAGAATGTCGCGCTTCTCGGTTAGCGTCAATCCATCGGGTCCGGCCTGGTTGTAGCCGTCTTCGATCTGCTGCATCATGGCGGCTACGCGAATCTCAAAAAATTCATCCAGGTTGCTGGCGGAAATGGCGAGGAACTTCAGCCGCTCCAGAAGCGGGTTGCCTTCATCCTCAGCTTCCTCAAGCACACGTCCGTTAAACGCGAGCCAGGAGGTATCGCGGTTGAGGTAATACTCAGGATTTTCCAGCGAAAGACGAGCCATCTGCGAGGGTGGTGCGCGTTTAGTGCAATTTTCTTGGTCGACGGGGGATCTATTTTACTTTTAACAACTGCCCCCACACTTTAAAGCCTCTTCTGCCCGCTAGTCCCCTAAAACAACGAGCCCCTGATGGGCAGAGGTAGCGATCTAGTATAAAGCATCCGCTCCAGAGGCGCAGAACCGCGATCAAGACTGATCAAAGACGAGGCGATTCTGGAGAAAACAGCTCCGGCGCATCCAAGGCAGCCATTTCCGCCGTTCGATGCGCCGGTAGGGAGTCGGATAGAGAGTAAAGATCGGCACGCACTGCTCACCCACATAGATAATTAAAGATGCCAGCTTCCGTGAGCCCTATTTGACCGTCTTGATCGCCTCTTTCTCTTTCTGAACCACGCCTTCCGGCAACGGCGCATAGGAAAGCGCCCCCGTCATTTTTTGTCCGTCCGTAGCCATCCAGTTCAGAAAGTCGGCAAGAATTTTGCCTTTCGCCGCATCCTGCGACTGCTGCGGAATCAGCAGCCAGGTAAAGCTGGAAATAGGATAGGCATTCTTACCCGGCGCGTTGGTAATGGAGACGCGAAAATCCGCCGGCATTTGCGGAGCCGACGCGGCCGCCGCTGTCACTCCCTCCAGCGACGCCTTCAAGAACACGCCGGCGGCATTCCTGACGCTGCCATACGGAATGTTGTTCTGCAGCGCATAGATCAGCTCGATGTACCCGATCGCTCCCTGTAATTGCCGAATCGAACCCGCGACCCCTTCGTTGCCCTTTTGGCCCAGCCCGACCGGCCACTTCACGCTGGTGTTGCTGCCCACTGCGCTCTTCCAATCCGCGCTCACCTTCGACAGATAGTCGGTCCAGATAAACGTGGTTCCGCTGCCGTCGGATCGATGCACCACCACGATGGCTTGGTCGGGAAAATTAACCCCCGGATTTACGCTGGTGATGGCCTTGTCATTCCACTTCGTAATCCTGCCCAGGAAGATTCCCGCCAGCGCATCCGGGGTGAACTTCACTTCTCCACTCACGCCCGGAATGTTGTACGCCGGCACCACCGCTCCCAGCACGCTGGGAATATTGAGGATCGTGGTCTTCCGCTTGGTTCGAGCTTCCTCGAGCTGGCCGTCCGTCATCGGCATATCGCTGGCACCAAAGTCTACCGTGCCTTCCGTCACCTGGCGAATGCCGCCGCCGCTGCCAATGGACTGATAGTTGATCTGAATGCCAGAATGCAGCTTCTGGTATTCGCTGAACCACTTCGAATAAATGGGATTCGGGAACGTGGCGCCCGCCCCGTTTAGCGTCTGGCTGATGGCCGGCAGAGCTAGAAACGCGCACACCAAAAGCAACACGATTCGTCGTATCACTCGATAATTCCTCCTTACCTTTTAATGGACATTCTAGTTTCTATCGGCGCTCTGTTAAAGGACAGTTACAAGCGGGTGAATTTCTGATGAATGGGCCTGCATGAGATTCTGGATGAGGACTATCAAGGATGAGGGGTCGACGAGCTGCCCTGAATGGTCGGCTGCAGGCGCGCAATCTCCAGCGGAAACAGAGTATTCCCGGGAAACTGCGTGCGCAGCGCGGTCAGCAGCTCGAGAGCGCGGGTCTTATCTTTGTCGCGCACATAAGCGATCGCCAGCAGCACGCGCGCAAAGGGCGCCAGATAGTGCCCGTGCTGTGCCGTCGTTTGCAGGTCGCTAATGCCGCCCTGCTTGTCGCCCGGCAGCCCGCCCACGCGCAAAAGCCACCGCACCGGCGCCGACATGCTGCCGATAATATATTTGCTGAATCCAGTCGCCACCAGCACGTCCGAGCAGTCGTTGCAAATTGCCAGAAGCTGTTGCGCCCACGCCGATGCTTCTTTGGCGAAGTGCAGCGAAGCCAGATTCTTTTTGTCGATCAGCGCCGCATAATCCGCCTGCAATCCCGAGGCTAAGGTCATCGCGAACAAAGCGTCGCGGTCCTTCCCATCTTTGGCCAGCCGGACGCGCGCCAGGGCCTGCGCACGATCCACGGCAGCCTGAAAATGGCCACGCACTTCAGGGTCGGGGCTGAGCTTCGCCCGCGCCGCAAAGCTGTCGTCGTTCTCAAAGAACTGTCCCTCCAGCACTCCCAGCCGATTGAACTCCGAGAAGAGAAATCCCGCCGCTTCGCTCACCGGACCAACCGGATCGTCGGGATGCTGCGTCTCCCACGCGGAAAAATCCCTGTGCGCCCCCGCGAAATCCAGGTTGTAGAGCCCCGCGAATCCACGATCCAGCGCCGTAACTGGGATCGCATCAGGTGGCGCAGCCGCACCCTCCGCAGCCCGTGCCGCCAACGCCGGGTAGAAGGCTGCTACGATAACGAGGATCACGGCCTTGCGAACTTGGATTGTGCCCGGCATGCCCATAAAGTCGAAGTTTCTCATTATCCCGCGTTTCCGCGGTAATGCAAGATTACTTTCTGCACCGGCTCTTTGGATGCAACGAATTGGTACTCCGCCCATCCCATTTTGGTGGATCTCGCGCACCCGGAGTGTCCCCGGTCCGCAAATGCGTCTCAACCTGGTTGTACTCCCTGGTTTTACTCCTAGGACGAAAACTTCATGAGCGATTCTATCCATTACGCCCCCGGTTGGCCCGGCATTCCGCCCCGTTGGACCTCCAGCGCCAAGACCGGCGTCGGCACCGCCTTAAATCAGCACAGCAAGGTTTGGTTCACATTGAGCCACGGCATCGTGAATGAAGTCTACTTCCCGCGGGTCGATCAGGCCTGCACCCGCGACCTCGGCTTCATGGTCACCAACGGACGCGACTTCTTCTCCGAGGAGAAACGGCATTGCACCTTTGAGAACAAGCCATTCGAGCCTGGTATCCCCGCCTTTGAACTGACCAACACCGAGGCCGGAGGCCGTTACCGGATTCACAAGGAAGTCCTCACCGATCCTTACCGCAACGTAGTTCTGCAGAAGATTCGCTTCGAACCGCTGCAGGGTCAACTCTCCGACTATCGCCTCTACGCTCTGCTCTCGCCCCACCTGGCCAACTGTGGCAACGGAAACACGGCCTGGGTCGGCGACTACAAGGGCGTGCCCATGTTCCTCGCGGAGCACAACGGCACCGCGCTCGCCCTGGCCTCTTCAACACCGTGGAAAAAGATGTCTGTCGGATTCGTCGGCGTCTCCGACGGATGGCAGGATCTCTCCGCTCACTTCCAGATGGAGTGGGAATACCAGCGTGCGGAGAATGGCAATCTCGCCTGCACCGGAGAAATCGAACTCGCCGCATGCAACGGCGAGTTCGTAATGGCCCTGGGATTCGGCGGAACGTGGACTGAGGCCGGCCAGCAAGTCCGCTCCACTTTATTCGAAGATTACAACGAACTTTGCGAGCACTTTGTCGTCCACTGGAGAAACTGGCAGAGCACCCTGCTCAAACTCGACGAACCGCTGCGCGAGAACGATCTTTACCGTTCCTCCACGGCAGTCCTGCGTACGCACGAATCGAAAGATTTTCTGGGCGGCATTATCGCCAGCCTTTCCATCCCCTGGGGATTCAACAAAGGCGATGAGGATCTCGGCGGTTACCACCTGGTCTGGCCCCGCGATCTCGTCGAGACTGCGGGAGCATTGCTCGCCGCCGGCGCCTCCAGTGACGCCGTCAGAGTGCTCCGCTACCTCGAGGCCACCCAGGAATCCGACGGAAACTGGGCGCAGAATCTCTGGCTCGATGGCCGCCCCTACTGGAGCGGCGTCCAGATGGACGAAACTGCATTCCCCATCCTTCTGCTCGATCTGCTGCGCCGCGAAAACGTGCACGGCTTGGGCAAACTCGAACGCTGGTGGCCCATGGTGCGCAAGGCCGCAAGTTACATTGTGCGTAACGGCCCGGTTACCCAACAGGATCGCTGGGAAGAAGATGGCGGCTATTCTCCCTTCACGCTGGCTGCGGAAATCTCCGCGCTGCTGGCTGCCGCCGATGTCGCCGAACTCACCGGCCACAGCGACGCCGCCTCCACTCTTCGCGATGTCGCCGACGCCTGGAACGACAACATCGAACGCTGGGTCTATGCCACCGGTGGCGACCTCGCCGAGCAAATCGGCGTGGAAGGCTACTATGTGCGCATCGCCCCGCCCATCACCGATGCCGCCGCTTCGCCTACGCAAGGCTTCGTCCCCATCAAGAACCGGCCGCCCGGAGAAAATAAAGAGCGCGCTTTTCGTATCATCAGTCCCGATTCGCTGGCGCTGGTACGCTTCGGATTGCGCGCCCCCGACGATCCCCGCATTCTGAATACAGTTCGCGTGATCGATGCCCTATTGCGCGTGCAGCTGCCGCAGGGCGCATGCTGGTACCGCTACAACGGAGACGGATACGGCGAACATGAAGACGGTTCACCCTTTGATGGCACCGGAATCGGCCGCCCCTGGCCGCTGCTGGCCGGAGAGCGCGCCCACTACGAACTTGCCGCCGGCCGCCCTCACGAAGCCGAAGCTTTGCTCTCGATGATGGAACAATGCCCCACCGGCCACAGCCGCGCGCTTCCAGAACAAGTTTGGGACGCCGCCGATATTCCCGCTCTCGAGTTGTTTCGCGGCAAGCCTTCCGGCTCGGCTTGCCCGCTCGTCTGGGCGCATTCCGAATACATCAAACTTCGCCGCTCGCTGCGCGACGGCAGAATTTTCGATCAGCCCCCGCAAACCGTACAACGCTATCTGGTGGAGAAACCCACGCGGCAAGTTTTCGGCTGGAGGTTCAATAACAAGTGCCGCTCCCTGCCGCGCAATAAAAAGCTGCGCATCGTGCTGCTCAATCCCGCGCTGGTGCACTGGAGCATCGACGGCTGGACCAGTTCTCAGGACACCAACACCCGCGACACCGGCCTGGGAACCTACGTCCTCGATCTGCCGACAGCCTCGCTACCCGGCGGCAGCCAAGTGATCTTCACATTGTATTGGCCGCAAGAGAATCGCTGGGAAGGCACAGACTACAGCGTAGTCGTGGAGTAGCGGACCTGCTAGGTTCATGTGGAGACGGCCGCCCTCGGCTGTCTGCCCGGCGAAGCCCGGTGCGGCTCGTGTGGAGCGGACACTCCTGTCCGCTGCCTTTGACTTTGACTTTGCTTTTGCCTTTGACTTCAGTCTCCTCAATCCTGAATCGCCCGTCGCGGCGATAGAGAGGGCTTTACGCCTCCGCGGCATTCGAATAAACGATCTCCACCACCGTGCAATCATCGTTCAGCGGATTCCCCGCGCAGAACTCCGACACCGCCGAAAAAATTCCCTCCAGCGTCGGAGCCTTCGCCGCCGCCGCTTCCAGCCTGAAGTCTTCGAAGAAATCGCCCATGGCATTCTCCGCCTCGGTCACTCCATCCGTGACCAGAATAAAGCGATCTCCCGAATTCAGCTGGCAGCGCGCGCTCTCAAACGTTGCATCGGCGAGCAATCCCACCGGCACATTCCCGTGCGGAGGCCGCATCACTTCACCGCGACACACCAGCAGCGGCTGCACGTGCCCGCAGTTCACGTATTCCAAATCGCCGTCTCGGCGCAACCGCGCCAGCAGCACGGTGGCATATTTTTCTCCTACCAGCTTCTCCGTAAAGAAGCGATTCACCGCGCTGACCACTTCCAGCAGCGGCATGCCCGAACTCAAATGCGAATAGATCATCCCCTGCAAGGTGGAAGCCAGCAGCGCCGCCGAAACCCCTTTGCCGCTCACATCGGCCAGCACCACCGCCAGACCCTCCTTCGTATTCACCGCATCGAAGAAATCCCCGCCGATTTCCTTACAAGAAAGATTCTTCCCGCGCAGCTTGGCAAACGGCACTTCGGGAATCTTCACCTGCATCAACCGCTGCTGGATGCTGGCGGCAATCGTCAGCTCCTGCTGGTAGCGCCGCGATTCTTCTTCGGCCTGCACCAGCCGCGCATTCTCAATCAGCGACGCCGCTTCTGTCGCAATGGCCCGCAAAATATCATGGCCCACACCGGAAAATTCCCTCGAAGCGAAACGCGAGTCCACATACAAAACTCCCGTCACCTCCGCCGTCGCGTCCGATACCGGCGTCTGCTGCTCGCGCGTCGATTGCACCTGCCGCTTGCGCAACGGAATGCAAATCACCGTGCGCAGGTCGTAGGCCACAATGCTCTGCCGCGCCGCCAAGTCCATCGAACTGCCGGTATCTGTCAGCAGAAACTCGGAATTCGAACGCAGCGATTCGTCCAGCGCCGAATGTGAAATCGTCTTGTCGTCCAGCAGTGGCTCGCCTTTGCTGTTGCGCCCCGCCATCAACCGCAGTTTGCCCTCTTCGTCCTTCAGAAAAACGTATCCCCGTTCGGCGCGCGTCAACCGCAGCGTCACCTCCAGCATCGTCATCAGAATTTCGTCGAGCACACCCGCAGTGTTCAACTTGCGCGCGGCTTCCAGAAATAACGTGAGTTTCTCGAGGTCGGTCGCTTCCTGCGAAATCTGGATCCCGGAAATCTGGCTCAGAAACTCGCGCGCCGTATTCGACGTGCCATGCGCCGGATTGAAAATGGCATAGGTCGAATCGCGCGCCCCAAACTCCAGCCGGTCGTTGCGCTCCAGCTTCTGCCGCTGGATCCGTTCCCCGTTGACGAACGTGCCGTGTTTGCTGCCCAGATCAACCAGAAAAAATCCGTCTTCTTCCAGAATGATCTGCGCATGGTCGCGCGACACCCGCGGATCGGCAATCACCAAATCTTTATCGACCTTGCGGCCCACGCTAAAAGGAGTGCGGTTGAGAACGATATTCTTCTGCTCGTTCCCCTGCACCAGCACCAGCGCCGGAAACACCCCGGAACCGGACGACGAACGGGCTATCGCATTTAAGGCCATCGGATGTGGCGCCGCTTCCGCCCAAGCCGGAAGCCACGCAAACAAGCATAATGACAGGAATCATGCCCCGGCGGGAAGAGGCTTTGTCGATATTCCTCTGCCTCGCGCCGCAAACACGGCTCTTCCAAACACCGCGTTCCCCGCGTTCACCTTACACCGGCCGCCCCAGCGGTTTGCCTCGCATATTCACCAGAATCATCGCGAAGATCAGCACCGGCACGGCAAAGGTTGCAAAAAACGGCCATGTCCAGCCCTTAAGCGCCCAAGCCCGCAACCCCAGCAGATAAATCACACTCAGACTCAAGCTCGCAGCCCACTGCCATCCCACGGCCAGCGTGCCCGCCAGGTAAGCCAAACGTCGAGCCCGTGACCCTGTCAGAAACAAAGCTCGCTCTTTCACCAGCAGCAGAATTGCCGGCAACAGAAGCAGCTGGTTGTAAGGCGCGTACATCGGCACCACCAGCACAGTCAACGCCAGCACCAGCGCTGTCCCATCAGCGAAGCCCGATGTATCCGCCCGCTCCCACCGTAACTTCCACAGGATCGGTCCGCAGGCGAGAACGGCAACCGCAGCCAGAATCTGCCCGCCAATCCGGCCCGCAGACCCGCTCGCGAAACGCCCCAGAATCTGGCTCAGCACAACTTCAATCACCGACTGGTTCTGCGTGTAGCGATGATATTGCCCGATCGCCGCGGCAAACATGCGCCACCAGCCCGGCAAAACGATCTCCGCGCCGCCCAGCAACAATGCCATCACCAGCGCAAACCCAAACACCAGCCTCCGCCGCGCCCGCCAATCGCTCACCGCCCAGAACAGCAGCCATGCCGTAAGAGCCCACGCCAGTTGCGGTTTGATGGCCGCGAGCGCGAGCAGCGATCCTCCCAGGAACAGAGATCCGCTGGCCGCGCAAGCTGCCGCGCCCGCCAGCAGCGCCGCCACCAGCAGGCTGAGCTGCTGCAGCTTGATTCCCTGCACCGCCGGGAAGCTGCCCAGCGTAAGCACGAGGCAAGTGGCAACTCCCACGCCCGGCAATTCCCACTGCAGAGTACGCAACCAAAGCCAAACGCTCACAGCCGTCAGCAGCGCCAGCAACCAATAGAACGCAATCATGAGAGCTGGAAACGGCACACCGATCAGCGGCGCCAGCAGAAACACCACATAGACCGGATACGCAAATCCCTCCCGGTCTTTAGGGTCGTTCGGCCGCGCCAGATCGAGCGCGCGCCCGTAATATCCCTTCTGGATTTCTATCGTGATGTCGTCGCCGTAGGGGTTGCGCCGGTGCAGCAGCAGTTCACGCGCTCCCAGCCAGCGCGGATAAAGATCGGACAAATTGCCCCGCGGACGATCATGCGCTGCCGCATCCGCCTTCTGATAGCCCACCAGAATTCGATCGACGTAGAACCACATGCTGGCCGCCGCAATCGCAGCCAGCGTAAAAACAACGACGGGTTGCCGATTTTTACGCAAGCGTTGCGAAGCGCGTCCTCGTGGTGTTTGTCATTCCGAACAAGCGTTCTTTGCGCCGTGAGGAATCTGGGCGAGCCGCGCGAAGGAGCCTGCCCTGAGCTTGTCGAAGGGTCGCGCTCTTTGCGACCCATCAATCGCGCGTTTGGCTCGCTTCCTATCACACGCAGGCGGTCCCCATGTTACAACTGTTGGAACCGAACCGCTCTCGATGCAAAAGCGAATCACAGTTTCCGCGCTGGTCGGCTTGGCCAGCGGTACTTTCTGCTGGTTCCTGCTGCAGCGCCTCCACCAGAATGCGGGCGATTTCCAGTGGGCTCTTCACCTCGCCCATCGCCTCATCGCGCGCCAGAACCCCTACGATACTCCCCTCGAGCAATATCCCCTGCCCGCCGCTTTCGTCGCTCTGCCCTTCTTGCGCATAGCGCCGGAAATCGCCGCCGGCCTGTTCTACGGCATCAGCTCTGCGCTTCTCGCCTTCGGACTCACGCGCGAAAACTACGGCAGGCTGCGAGTTTTTCTTGCCTTCCCCTACTGGATCGGCTTGCTCACCGCGCAATGGTCCACCCTCATCACTGCCAGCGCATTCTTCCCCATCCTGCTGCCCGCGACCATGATGAAGCCGCAAGTCGGCCTGCCCGTCTTCCTGACTCGGCTAACCCGCCGCGGACTCCTGGCCTGCCTCGCTCTGGCCGCGCTGAGCATCGTATTCCTGCCGCAGTGGCCGCGATTGTGGCTGGGCCAAGCCCACAACTACGAACACTTCATTCCCTTCCTGGTCTTTCCCGGACCTCTGCTCGCGCTCGCGTTATTGCGCTATCGTGATCGCGATGCCTGGCTGCTGCTGCTCGCCTCACTCATGCCGCAACGCTGGTTCTTCGACGCTTTCACCCTCTGGCTAATTCCGAAGTCGCGCCGCGAAATTCTTGGAACCGTGTTCTTGACCTGGGGCGCTGGAATCTGCCGCTGGTTCTACCCGCCCACCAGCTTCACCGCAGTCGGAAGATTAGCCGTCATCTTTCTTTATCTGCCAATGCTCGTCGTCGTCTTGCTCCGAACCGCAGCACCACCAGCATCTGCGCCGCAGACCGCCCTGGACTCTCGATGAGCCAGATACTCGCCACAAAACGCACATTCCTGGCGATACTCTTCCTCGGCCTGTTCGCCATGGCGGCCGGCAATCTCAAAGATCCGGATATCTGGTGGCACTTAAAAACCGGCGAGTACATTGCCACTCACAAGAGCGTCCCTCGTACCGATCCTTTTTCTTACACTCGCGCTGGCTACCCCTGGGTTGCGCACGAGTGGCTCAGCGAACTTCTGTTTTACGAACTGCAGCGCACCACCGGATTTGGCGGTTTGATCCTCTTCTTTGCCGCGATCCTCACCGCCGCATTTCTCTGCCTATGCCTGCGCTGTGGGTCTACTGCTTACGTCGCCGGAGTAGTCACGCTCGGCGGCGCGCTGGCCACCGCACCAGTCTGGGGCGTACGTCCTCAGGTTCTTTCTTTACTGCTGACCAGTCTTTGGCTGCTGATTCTCGAGCGCTCCGAGCGTCATCCAAAAATTCTTTGGTGGACTCTCCCGCTCACCCTGCTCTGGGTCAATCTGCACGCCGGTTTCGCTCTCGGCCTGGCCCTGTCGGCTTTGTTTCTCNNTTGAATCCCCACGGCCTGCGCATGTTCTCCTACCCATTTGAAACTCTTCGTTCCCCGGCCATACAGAACTACATCGTAGAATGGGCTTCACCCAACTTCCATCGGCTCGAGTACTGGCCTTTCCTGTTGCTTGTGCTGGCGACCTTCGCCGCTCTCAGTTGGTCTCGCGTCCAACTGCGTCCTCGGGATTTGATCCTGTTACTCGTCAGCCTATACGCCAGCCTCTGCTCGATCCGCATGATACCGTTTTTCGTTTTCATCGCCGTGCCGCTTATTTCCCAAAGACTGGGGACTTGGCCTCGCACCAGCCCACAGCCACGGCGGCTGCCAACTGCTTCTCGCTCCGCGCTCAACTTCGTGATCGTTCTCGCGATGGCTATCTTCGCCAGCGTCCGTATCGCCAAGGTCATCGAGAGCCAGCCTCAGGCCGAAGCGCAGCAATTCCCCAGCCGGGCCGTCGAGTTTCTGCGGACGCATCCGCCTTCGGGCCCAATCTTCAACCTCTACGACTGGGGCGGCTACCTGATCTGGAAGCTTTACCCTTCCACTCCCGTCTTTATCGACGGCCGCACCGATCTGTATGGAGAGCCCCTGCTTCACGATTTCGCAGATCTGTACCAATTCAAAGGCCCCTGGCAGCAGATTCTGCAACGTTGGCGGATCGAGACCGTGATAGTACCGCCGGATTCCGCCTTGGCGTCGGGCTTATGCAGCGCTCCCGGCTGGGCCGTCTCCTACCAGGACTCGCAAGCGATCATATTCACCGCATCGCCTTCCGCGATCCGGACCGAGCCTGCCCCAGATTCGCCGACGCTTGCAAACCCTCCACCGTAAGCGCCGACGCGAAAAAGCCGCCGTTACCTTCGGTATGCAAGAAATTACACCTCTTAAAGCAGTTTGCAGGTTATTATGAGGTGGATTAAATCACCCGAAGCGCGGTACAAATAACGGGACATGGCCCGCCAAGGCCATTGCACCCTGATTTCGCTTTCGCAAGAGCTGCGCTGCCAAGTTGTTTTCGCAAGTCGATGCTAAGGAGGCTGGAAACTATGAATCATCTTTGGAGATTGTGGCGCGACGAAGAAGGACAGGATATTGCCGAATACGCCGTGATGCTCGCTGTGATTCTCGTCATCGTGGTTGGCACCGTCCGCTTGATTGGCTCAAATGCAAACAATGTTTTCTCGAACGTAGCCAGTTCCATTCAGTGAGTGTTTGCTCGACGTAGCGCAAGACAGGAGATTCTCGCCCCATGCGGCCGGAGTCCTCGTTTTCGTGTGTTTTGACGGAGTGCTATGAACCGTACGCGTTTGTTGATGATCGGGGCCCTGGCCTTGGCCTTGGGAGCCGTTGTCGCCCTCGTCGTCTTCAAGAAATTGCAAGGCAAAGGCTCGTCGAGTAACGAACCGGGCGCCGATGTCATCGTGGCCGCCGACGACATTCAGGTCGGCGCCAGAATTGGAGAGCATGACATACGTACGGTCCGATATCCCGCGTCCGCTCTGCCGCCCGGCTTCTACAGCAAGCGCTCGCAAGTGCTGGGGCTCGGGGTGATCCTTCCCATCACCCGGGGCGAGTTCATCCTGCCCAGCAAGCTGGCCCCGGAGAACGCCGGTTCCGGTTTGCCTTCTCTGATCCCGCGCGGCATGCGCGCCGTCTCCGTCCGCGTGAATGAGGTTGTCTCCGTAGCTGGCTTCGTCGGCCCGGGCACTCGCGTCGACATACTCCTTACCGGAGTTCCGAACGGCAGCGGCGAATCGCAAACCACCACGGTATTGCAGAACGTCGCCGTGATCGCCTCCGGCCACACCCTGGAGCGCAACGCCGCCGGTGAAGCTCAAAGCACTCCGGTGATCACTCTTCTGGTTTCGCCCGACGACGCCGAACGTCTCACGCTGGCCAGTTCCGAAGGCCATATTCAGCTCGCCCTGCGCAACCCTCTCGACACGCTGCAGGATGCGGTTGCCCCAGCCAATGCCAAGGGGCTGTACCAGGGTGGTACGCCCGCTGCGGCGGCTCCGCCACGGCCGCACGTTACTACCGTAAAACAACCGAAGACTGCGCCGCCACCCCCCGCGCCTTCGGTGTTCAGTGTTGATGTTATCCAAGGCGATAAGAAAACTGCCGTCCCGGTACCGGAAGGAAGCGGTGAAGACCCCAAGTAGTGGGAGAACACTTTTGTTCTGAGCGTTGCTTTGGTTTGTGCTCTGCGCGTCTTGCAGGCCGCGTTACAGGTTTCCTTATGTGGATAGGAATCACTCGATGAAGGTTCGCCCTACACTTTACGCAGCGGTCGCACTGTCTTTATTTGTCCCGGCTTTCGCGCGGGCTGAGGCGCTGCCCCAACAGCCCGCGACTCAGGCATCCCAGGAACCCACTCCCCCGGCGGCCAGTCAGACTACCCTTCCCCCGCAGGCGCAAGGCGCTGCCCCGCTGCGCGTCATGGTCGACAAATCCCTGCTCATCAACACCACCGAGCGCCTCAAGCGCATCTCAGTCACCGACCCCACCGTAGCCTCCGTACAAGTCGTCACCCCCACTCAAATCCTCGTCCATGGTAAGTCCCCCGGCGAAGTCTCCCTGCTCATCTGGGACGAACTGGAACGCTCCCGCAGCTTCGATCTCCGCGTCGACGTCGATGTCAGCGCTTGCGCCGAAGAAGAACATCGCGTCTTCCCCGAAGAGCAGATTTCCGTAACTCCTTCGCGTGCCGCCATCGTTCTCTCCGGCCACGTTACTACTGAAGATGTTGCCAAGCGCGCCGGAGAACTCGCCTCCGCTTATTCCAAGAACGTCATCAACGTGCTCACCTTCGGTCCTGTGGGCGCGCAGGAAGTTCTGCTGGAAGTAAAGTTTGCCGAGGTCGACCGCTCCGCCCTCACCCAGCTTGGCGCGAACCTCTTTACCACCGGCGCCGCTAATTTGATCGGAACCACCACCACCGGCCAATACGGCGGCTTCGCCTCCCAGTCCATCAGCCAAACCCAGGGACAAAACACCGCCTTTCAAGCTACCGAAACCGTCAGCAACGTTCTCAACATGTTTCTCTTCTCGCCCAATCTCCACGTGGGCGCCGTGATTGAAGCGCTGCAAACCAAGAACCTTCTCCAGATTTTGTCCGAGCCCACGCTCATCGCCGTCAACGGCAAGAAGGCCAGCTTCCTCGCCGGCGGCCAGTTTCCCTTCCCCATCGTTCAACCCGGACAGGGATTCACCGCCGTTACCATTTCTTTTAAGGATTTTGGCGTAAAGCTCGACTTCACCCCGGTGATCATGCCCAACGGCAACATTCACCTCACCGTGGCCCCGGAAGTCAGCACCCTCGATTTCGCCGACGCCATCACCATTTCCGGCTTCACCATCCCGGCCTTGAGCACTCGCAAGGCGGAGACCGAATTCGAATTGCGCGACGGCCAGAGTTTCGTGATCGCCGGCTTGATCGACAATCGCGTCACCGATACCTGGAACAAGGTTCCCGGCCTCGGGGATATTCCGATCCTCGGCGCTTTCTTCCGAAGCAAGAATATTTCGAAGAGCAATTCCGAACTAATGGTGCTCTGCACCGTGCACCGGATCTCCCCCAATACCGAGTCTCCCCCCGGCCCCAAAAATCCGGACACATTCATCAACAACGACAAGTTCGATGGGAAAAAACCTTCTGGAAAATAGGCCCATGGGAGCGACGATCAGGTGAACTCAATGGCGACTGGCGACTGGCAACTGGCAACTGGGCTGGGGGAGAAGTAGCAGGCTATGCCCGAGCTTTCAGTCGTCATCGTGACCACGGACAATGAGCAGCGCACCGTGCTCCAGGTGCTGGTCGATGGCACCAGTGTGGCCAGCACGGTTCATACCTGTGCCAGTTTCCCCGTTGCCGCGTCCGATCCCATCATGCGCCGCGTAGAGGCTGCCCATCCCGATGTCCTGCTCATTGACATTCCCTCGGATAATCCCGCTCCGGCCATGCACGCCGTCGAGCTTCTTCATCAGGAACTTCCGGACTCCGCCGTATTTGCCATCGGAAGCCTCAATCAACCACAGGTCATCGTAAGCGCCATGCGCGCCGGAGCCCGCGAGTTCATCGAGCGCCCCACCACCACTACCGATCTTCTCGAAGCCTTTGTGCGCCTCACCGCCGCCCAGCGCCGCGTTCAAAAAGAAGGCCCGCGCGGCAAAGTCTTCTCCATTGTCAACGCCAAGGGCGGCAGCGGAGCCACCACCGTCGCTGTCAACCTCGCCCTCGCGCTGCAATCGGCTTATGGCAACACCGCTCTCGTCGACCTTGCTCCGCTCGGCCACACCGCGCTGCATTTGAATGTTAAGCCTCTGTTCACCGTGGCCGACGCCACTCGCAATCTCCATCGCATGGATAGTTCCCTGATGGAGAGCTTCGTCACCCGCCACGGCGGCGGCCTGCATTTGCTGGCCGGAACCAATTCGCCAGCGGCTCTCGAACCCTCCACCGCGGAATTTGTCCGCCTCTTCGATCTGCTCGTCACCCACTACCGTTACGTGGTCGTGGACAATTCCTCGCGCCTTGATGCCGCCAGCCGCCTCGTCGCCAATCTTTCGGAATATGTTCTGCTGGTCGCCTGCACCGATGTGGCTTCTCTGTGGAGTGCCGCCCGCGTGCAACAGTATCTGGGAGAAACCGGCAACCGCGAACGCGTCCGGCTCATCCTCAACCGCTTCCGCAAAGTGCCCGGTTTCAGCGAGTCCGACGCCGAAAATGCCGCAGGCGTAAAATTGATATGGCGCGTCCCCAATCAGTACTTCGCCATCTCTTCGGCCATCGACCGGGGTGCGCCGGTAATGGAACAAAGTCACACTGAAATTGCCCGTTGTTTTTCCGGGTTGGCGCAGGAGTTGACCCGCAACGATGTCGACGTGAAACGCGCCGCCTGGTCGCTGTTTAAGACAGTATAAGTTTTGAAAGGGTACGGTATAAGTTTCTTGCAAGAGTACGGTGTGAGTTTTGAAAGGGTGCGGCTTTAGCCGCACTGAAACGAACGCAAATCGACAGACGGCTTTAGCCGCTGCGGCAACATTCGACCTCTAAGTTTTTATGGCTAATCTGCAGACTTTCGAACGTACCGAGTACCAGCAGGTAAAGGCGGATCTCCATCGCAAGATCCTCGACCGCCTCGACCTGGAAAAACTCGGCCGCACTTCCAACGACACCGCCCGCGAAGAAGTTCTCGTCCTCATCCGCAACTCGGTCAACAACGAAGTCGTTCCTCTCAGCTTCGCCGAACGCGAGCGCCTGTCGCGCGAAATCCTCGACGAAATCTTCGGCCTCGGTCCGCTTGAGCCCCTGCTCAAGGACCACACCATCTCCGACATTCTCGTCAACCGCTACGACCGCGTCTATATCGAGCGCGCCGGCAAGCTTGAACTCACTGGCCTGTCTTTCAAAGACAACCAACATCTCATGCAGATCATCGAGCGCATCGTTTCCCGCGTAGGCCGCCGCGTCGATGAATCTTCCCCCATGGTCGACGCCCGCCTGCCCGATGGCTCGCGCGTGAACGCCATTATTCCTCCGCTCGCACTCGACGGCGCTTGCCTCTCCATCCGCCGTTTCGGCCGCGATCCCGTCACCGCCCGCAACATGATCGAGAACCATACCCTCACCGAAGCCATGCTCGAACTCCTGTCCACCATGGTGAAGGGTAAATTGAATCTGCTGATCTCCGGCGGCACCGGCGCCGGCAAGACCACCCTGCTCAACGTGCTCTCCGGATATATCCCCAACGTGGAGCGCATCGTCACCATCGAGGACGCCGCCGAACTCCAGCTCAAGCAGGAGCACATCGTTCGCCTCGAAACTCGCGCCCCCAACATCGAAGGCAAAGGCGCCGTCCGCATGCGGCAGTTGGTCATCAACAGTTTGCGTATGCGCCCCGACCGCATCGTCGTCGGCGAGGTCCGCGGCGAAGAGGCCTTCGATATGTTGCAGGCCATGAACACCGGCCACGAAGGCTCGCTCACCACCGTCCACGCCAACTCCGTCCGCGACGCCCTGGCCCGCGTCGAGAACATGGTTTCGATGGCGAATCTCAACATTCCCGAGCGCGCCGTCCGCCACCAGATCGCCTCCGCCATTCATGCCGTCGTCCAGATCGCCCGCCTGTCGGACGGCACACGCAAGGTCATCTCCATTTCCGAAGTCACCGGCATGGATGGCGACCTCATCGGCATGCAGGATATTTTCGTCTTCGAACGCCGCGCCATCGACGAATCTGGAAAGGTTCGCGGAACCTTCCGCGCCACTGGGCTCCGCCCGCAGTTTGCCGATCGCCTGGCAACTTTCGGCGCCAGGTTGCGCCCCGCGTTGTTCGAAGCGAAGACCGAAATTTAAATAGCGCCGGCGTCCCCGGCCCAGATCTGAGTAGCGCCGGCATTCCCGGCCCAAGAGTAGCGCCGGCGTCCCGCCGGCCCAGAAAGGAAATGTGCGACGCGTTTTGAAAGGGCACGGCTTTAGCCCTGCCGCCCGCGCGCTCATAAGGACATAAAGCTTTTGGGTGGCGCAGCGCTTCAGCGCTGCGAAAGGAATCCCGCCCAGAGAGGGCTTTAGCCCCTGAGGGAACCCTCGAACACGCTAGAGAAATACTATGCCAGCACTGATCGCACTTCTCGTCTTCCTCGTAGTCGCCCTCGCGGCCTTCGCCGTGGGATCGCTGCTTGATCAGCGCAGCGCCCGGGCCCGCCTTATCAAAGACCGCCTGGCAACCGTACAGAAGGCGCCCGAACGCGAACCCGACGAAGAACTCGCCCTCCTGCGCGACGAGCAACTCAGCAAGATTCCTGCTTTCGATACTCTGCTGCGCCGCTCCGCGCGGGCTTCTGCCATACAAGACGTATTGTTGCAGGCCGGCATGAAGCTCCGCGCCGGCAATTTCCTCGTTTTATGCGTGCTCTGCGGTCTTGGCGCCGGCATCGCCGCAGTGCTCTATACCCACAACGCCGCCATCGGCTGGGCTGCGCTGGTCATCGCTTCCTTCCTTCCTTACTCTTTCGTTTCTTACCGCCGCCAGAAGCGCTTTGAGAAATTTGAAGAACTCTTCCCCGAGGCCATTGACACTCTGGCCCGTGCCGTCCGCGCCGGCCATGCCTTCACTACCGCTCTGGAAATGATTTCCGCTGAAATTGCCGACCCGCTCTCTTCCGAATTCCGCAAACTCTATGAAGAGCAGAAATTCGGCATGCCCGTGCGCGATGCCCTCATGAACCTCACCCAGCGCGTCCCGCTGGTCGATGTCAAGTTCTTCGTCACCGCCGTCATGCTGCAGCGCGAGACCGGCGGCAACCTCGCCGAAATTCTCGATAACCTTTCCTACGTCATCCGCGAGCGCTTCAAGATTCAGCGCCAGGTCAAAGTCCACACGGCTCAGGGACGCCTCACCATGCTCCTGCTCATGGCCATGCCCCCCACCGTGGTCGCCATTCTCTACGTCTTCAGCCCGGAATTTGTCCACCCTCTTTTTTACGACCCCATTGGCCACGTTCTGCTGGTGAGCAGCATCGCTTTGCAGACGATCGGTTATTTCGTAATCCGCAAAATCATTAAGATTCAGGTATAAAAGTCAAAGATGCCGTGGCTATTGACCATCATCGTGTTCGTCACCGTCGTGCTGGTGGTATTCGCCTTCGGCGCGGCCGCCGTCACGCCCACGTCCGTACTGGGCGCACGCCTCCGCGCCCTCGGCGGCCAGCCCACCATGGCTCAGGAAAAGCCGGCGCTCAACGTTCGAGAGCGCTTCGAGCAGGCCCTCGATCCTCTCAGCAAAGCCATTCCACTTTCTCCCGCCGACGTCTCCCGCACCCGCGGCTGGCTCATCCAGGCCGGGCTTCGCGAGTCCCGCCACGTCACCTACTATTTCGGCGCCCGGATCATGCTCGCATTTCTCGGTCTCGGTGGCGTGCTGCTCTTTTCCGGCGTCGGTAGCATGCCCCTGCTGGTCTGCGTTCCCGCTTTCGGTTTCTTCATTCCCCGCTTCTTTCTCAAGCGCATGATCAAGAGCCGTCAGCAGCGCATCCGCATTGCTCTGCCCGATGCCCTCGATCTCACCGTCATTTGCGTCGAAGCCGGCCTCGCCCTGGATCAGGCCCTGATGCGCGTCGGCCAGGACCTGCACCACGCTCATCCCGACCTCAGCGACGAATTTCATTTGGTCAACCTCGAGATGCGCGCCGGCAAACCCCGCGCCGAAGCTCTCCGTAACATGGTCGACCGCACCGGCGTTGATGACATTCGCTCCCTTGTCGGCACTCTCATCCAGACCGATCGCTTCGGTACCAGCGTCGCCCAGGCCCTGCGCGTCCATTCCGATTCCCTGCGCACCGCCCGCCGCCAGCGCGCCGAAGAGCAGGCTGCCAAAACCACCATCAAAATGGTCCCTCCCCTCGTCATATTCATTCTGGTGCCGTTCCTCTTCGTCACCATCGGTCCCGCGCTCATCCAGGCCTACCACTCCCTGGTCAGCAAGTAGCGGGGCATGACTGGCGATGAACTGATCAGCAGACTAGGAGGACGTTAGTCCCCACACACGTGGACACGTGGACGCCCGTACGCCCCGGAGGGGCGTCCGACAATAGCCCGGCGCGTTCAGCGCCGGGTCGAGCAGTACATCGGAACGCGTCCCGGAGGGACGCTTGAAACTCCCACGCCCATTCTTTAGGCCCGGAGCGGAACTACGCGACAACGCCAGCAGTTTATCGAACTAAATCGAACTATTCCTGTGACACGAACCAGGAATAAACTGCCGGATGCCCTCTCAATGACGAATTGACACCCAGGACTCCTTGATGCCACCACTAACTCCGCGCGGTCAGGCCTTCAACCAAACCCGCCAGCTCCATCTCGCCACCAACCTCGCCGTGGCCCAGACTCACTGGACTCGCCTCCGCGGCCTGCTCGGAACCAAAGAAAATGACTTCCGTAATGGTGCCGGCCTCTGGATTCGTCCCTGCCGTGGCGTTCATACTCTAGCTATGGGCTTCCCCATCGACGTCGTCTATCTCGACCGCTCCGGCATGGTTGTGCATCTCGAACCCAACCTCCAGCCCTGGCGCTTCGCACCCGTCCGCCTGCAGGCCGCTTCGGTCCTGGAGTTGCCCATCCACACCATCGCCCAAACAGAAACCGCATTGGGCGATAGAATTGAAATCAAGCTAAAGGAGGACGCCTAACCACGGGTCGTCGAGATCGCACGCCTGAGAGCTTCGAAAGAGGGCGGCTTCACAACCTGGGGAAAAACTTACGAATGCGTGCAGTACCGTGGAAGA
>PLIO01000034.1:0-3713 GCA_003140075.1 Acidobacteriaceae bacterium
CCGAACATCGGATTGATCTCGTCGCTGAGCTGCTACGCCCGCATCAACGACTACGGCTTCATCGAGTCGCCCTACCGCAAGATCAAGGGCGGCCGCGTGATCGATTACGTCAGCGTGGTCAACACCGGCGACAGCGACTACAAAGTCGGCGATCACATGGAAAAGCATGAGATCGAAAAGATCAACGCCGAATTGAAGGAGAAGCGCAAGAAGCCGGCGCAGATCGAGCCGTTCTCGTTCTATCTTTCCGCGTGGGAGGAAGACCGGCACACCATCGCACAGGCCAATGTGGAGCTTGACGATAAAGGCCGTATCGTTGCCGAACTGGTCAACGCCCGCAAAGCCGGCAACTTCGTGCTGGTGAGCCGCGAGGAAGTCGATTACGTCGACGTTAGCCCGAAACAGCTCGTCTCGGTCGCCGCTTCGCTCGTGCCCTTCCTCGAGCACGATGACGCCAATCGCGCGCTGATGGGCGCAAACATGCAACGCCAGTCCGTGCCTTTGCTTCGCGCGCAAGCGCCGATCGTCGGCACTGGAATGGAAGGCGTCACCGCGCGCGATTCCGGCGCAGTGGTTCTGGCCCGGCGCAACGGCATTATCGATTCCGTCGACTCCGACCGCATTATCGTGCGCGTTGAAGGCGAGCACCATCCCACGCAGCTTTCGCGTGAGGTGGGCAGCGACATCTACCAGCTCACCAAGTTCAAACGCTCCAACCAGAACACCTGCATCAATCAGAAGCCGGTGGTGAAAAAAGGTCAGCGCGTGCTGAAGGGCGAGGTCATCGCCGACGGTCCTTGCACGGATCACGGAGAGCTCGCTCTGGGCCGCAACGTGCTGGTGGCCTTCATGCCCTGGCGCGGCTACAACTTTGAAGACGCGATTCTCGTTTCCGAGAAGATGGTGAAGGACGATTACTACACTTCACTGCACATCGAGGAATACGAGATCGAGGCGCGCGACACCAAGCTCGGTCCGGAAGAAGTCACGCGCGACATTCCCAACGTCAGCGAGTCCATGCTTCGCAATCTGGACGAAGCGGGCGTGATCCGCATCGGCGCCAGCATCAAGCAGGGCGACATTTTGGTGGGCAAAGTTACGCCCAAGGGTGAAACCCAGCTCACGCCGGAAGAAAAACTGCTGCGCGCAATCTTCGGCGAGAAGGCCGGCGACGTGCGCGACGCTTCGCTCTACTGCCCGCCGGGCATCGAAGGCGTCATCGTCGACGTAAAAATCTTCTCCCGCAAGGGCCAGGAAAAAGACGAACGCGCGAAGTCGATTGAAGCGACGCAAATCGGAAAGCTGGAGAAGAATCTTTCCGACGAAATCCGCATTCTTACCGACGAGCGGCTCAAGCGTCTGGAAAACATTCTCGGTGGCAAGGAAGTGCAGGCCGACTTGCACGACGAGCGCACCAACAAGCGTTTGCTGACCAAGGGCAACATTCTTGACCGCGACGCGATTGAGCGCATCTCCACCCGCAACCTGAAGCGCATTAAGTATGCCGACAAGGATCCGCGGGTGAATGAGCAAATCGACGAGATCGAGGAAATGACCTCGCGTCAGATCGACGTTCTGAAAAAGATCGTCAACGAGAAGAAAGAAAAACTCACCAAAGGTGACGAACTGCCGCCGGGCGTGATCAAGCTGGTCAAGGTCTACATCGCCATGAAGCGCAAGCTGAGCGTGGGCGACAAGATGGCCGGCCGCCACGGCAACAAGGGCGTCATCGCCCGCATTCTGCCGGAAGAGGACATGCCCTACCTCGAAGACGGAACGCCAGTGGAGATCGTACTCAATCCTCTCGGCGTACCCAGCCGTATGAATGTGGGGCAGATTCTCGAAACCCATCTGGGATGGGCGGGCTATGCTCTGGGCGAGAAGATCGCCAACCTGCTCAAGGAGAACACCCGCACGGAAGCCATCCGGCGCGAGTTGAAGGCCTTGTTCAAGGACTCGAAGCTGGCCGACACCATCGGCGAGATGGGCGACGAAGAACTGGAAGCGCTTGCGCCCACGCTGGCGCGGGGAGTCTTTATGGGCTCGCCGGTTTTCGACGGCGCGAAAGAAGGCGAGATCAAGGCGCTGCTCGAGCATGCAGGCTTGCCCACATCGGGCAAGACCACTTTGCACGACGGCATGACCGGCGACCAGTTCGAGCAGCCGGTCTGCGTCGGCTACATCTACATGCTGAAGCTNNGGCGGCAAGGCGCAGTTCGGCGGCCAGCGCTTCGGAGAAATGGAAGTCTGGGCGCTCGAAGCTTACGGCGCGGCGTTCATCTTGCAGGAGCTGCTGACGGCGAAGTCCGACGACGTATACGGCCGCACTAAGATTTACGAGGCCATCGTCAAGGGCGAAGCTGCCATGGAGCCGGGCGTGCCGGAATCGTTTAACGTGCTGATCCGCGAATTGCAATCGCTCTGCCTCGACGTGGAGCTGATCAAGACCGGGGAGAAAAAGCCCACGGCCAGCGCGGCAGCAGATTAAAGCAGTACCCAGTACCAAGTACCCAGTTGCCGACCGGGGTGACTGGTGGCTTGCGGGGTGAGGATTGATGCTGAAATTGAAGGCCGACTTCAACGGCTTGTTTAGCGAGGTGCTGTGCTTGTCGCACAAGGACACCGCGGTCGACGAGCAAGGGGAAGAAGTGAAACTCGTTGAGGGGATGCAGGTCACTGCCTTTGATGAAGATATGGAAGACGGCCAACGCGACGATCTGATCGCTACTGGCACGGTGGAGCGCTCACCGGATTGGCTTCAGTGTCGTGGTTCTCGATGGGTTCTGCGGATCGACGGGAACGGGGTTCGACACGAATCAGATCTACGAACCGCGAAGAGTTAGGTTTAACGAGTTTAAGAAACAGTCCCGCGAGATAACAGCTCTCGGTCATCGCGGAACACAATCATCGGTACTGAGTACTGGGTACTGGGTACTGCTGTAGAGAGCAGGAAGCGGAGGACCACCTTGTTTCGTTCGAGCCCGTTCGAAATGCAAAACACGATTGCGGATTTCGATGCCATCCGCATCAGTCTGGCGTCTCCGGAAAAAATCCGGAGCTGGTCTCACGGGGAAGTTACCAAGCCGGAGACCATCAANNGGCAAGTACAAGCGCATGAAGCACCGCGGCGTGATCTGCGACAAGTGCGGCGTCGAAGTCACGCTCTCCAAAGTCCGCCGCGAACGCCTGGGACACATCGAGCTGGCTTCGCCTTGCTCGCACGTCTGGTTCTTCAAGGGCCTGCCCAGCCGCATCGGCCATCTGCTCGATATTTCGCTGCGCGACCTCGAGTCCGTTCTTTATTTCGAGGCCTACGTAGTCGTCGAGCCCGGCGACGCTCCAGTCAAAGAGCGCGAGGTCATCAAGGACGAGGCCAAGTTCCGCGAACTCGACCAGCAATACCGCCCCGCGGGCTTCAAGGCCATGATGGGCGCTGAGGCGATCAAGGAGCTGCTCAAGCGCATCGACACCGATGGCTTGTCCATTGAACTGCGCGAGAAGATGAAGAACGAGAGCTCGCTGCAGAAGCGTCTCAAGTACACCAAGCGCCTGAAAGTAGTCGAAGCTTTTCGCCGCAGCGGCAACAAGCCCAGCTGGATGATCCTCGATGTCATCCCAGTGATTCCGCCGGAGCTGCGTCCGCTGGTTCCACTCGATGGCGGCCGCTTCGCCACTTCTGATCTGAACGATCTTTACCGCCGCGTCATCAACCG
>PLIO01000034.1:3738-4772 GCA_003140075.1 Acidobacteriaceae bacterium
CTGCTCGGCAAACGCGTGGATTATTCTGGACGTTCCGTCATCGTGGTCGGTCCCGAACTCAAGCTGCACCAGTGTGGACTGCCCAAAAAGATGGCGCTCGAATTGTTCAAGCCCTTCATCTATCACCGGCTGGAGCAGACCGGCAACGTCACCACCATCAAGCAAGCCAAGGAAATGGTGGAGCAGCAGGAGCCCATCGTTTGGGACATCCTGGAAGAGGTCATCAAGGACCACCCGGTGCTGCTGAACCGCGCTCCAACCCTGCACCGCCTCGGCATCCAGGCGTTCGAGCCGGTGCTGGTGGAAGGCAAGGCCATCCGCATTCACCCGCTGGTCTGCACGGCGTTCAACGCCGATTTCGACGGCGACCAGATGGCGGTGCACATTCCGCTGTCTCCGGAAGCCCAGGTGGAAGCCAGCGTGCTGATGCTGGCCTCGCACAATATTCTCTCGCCCGCGTCCGGCCAGCCGATTACCGTTCCCACGCAAGACATGGTGCTCGGTCTTTATTACCTCACCAAAGGCAAACCGGGCGCGAAGGGTGAAGGCCGTGTGTTCGCCAACATCGAAGAAGTTCTGCTGGCGCTCGAAACGGGAGCGGTGGAAACGCTTTCTCCCATCCGCCTGCGCTATACCGGCGAGCTGATTGACCTGACCACCGCCTACGACGATCAGGACATCATCCACACCGAACCAGTTCACGTGGAGCGGGCCTTCATCAACACCACCGTGGGCCGCGCCATCTTGAACGATCACCTACCCGAGGGCATGCCCTACATTAACGGCCTGCTCAAGAAAAAGGGCATCGGCGCGCTGGTGAACTACGGCTATCTTCGCTTCGGACTTGAGACCACGGTCAAGATGCTCGACGAAGTGAAGGAGTTCGGCTTCAAGTACGCCACGAAGGCCGGCCTTTCCATCGGCATCGACGACATGGTCATCCCTGACAGCAAGAAGACCCTGGTGAAGGACGCCGAGAAGCAGGTGGTTGCCGTGCAACAGCAATATCTCGACGGCGCCATCACCAACGGCGA
>PLIO01000164.1 GCA_003140075.1 Acidobacteriaceae bacterium
GATCGCCAAGCTGATTGTGCGGGGAAAAGACCGCAACGAGGCTATCTCGCGCATGACGCGGGCATTGGAGATGTTTATCGTCGAGGGGATTTATACGACGATTCCGCTGCACCGTAGGATTTTGGCCGATCCGGATTTCCGGGCGGGGAAGTTTGATACGTGGTTTATCGAGCGATTCCTGTCCAAGAACGGCAAAAAGGATTCGGCGGCGTGATCTCCGTTCCTCGTCTTTACCCGATTGTGGATGCGGCGTTCTTTTCAACAGCTGAAGCGGTTGCGGCTTTCGCGGAAGAACTTGTCGCCGGCGGCTGCACGCTGCTGCAATACCGCAACAAGAGTGGGAACGCACGGGTGATGCTGGAGCAGGCGCCGGAACTGAAGCGGCGGGTGGGCGGGACGGTCAGGCTCATTATGAACGACCGCGCGGATCTGGCTCTGGTCGCGGAGTTCGATGGCGTGCATGTTGGGCAGGAAGATTTCTCCCCCGAATCGGTACGAGGAATCATAGGGTCCGGGCTTTGGCTCGGAGTTTCCACGCACAATCCTGAACAACTTGCTGAAGCTGACACGTCGTCGGCAGACTATCTTGCCATCGGACCGGTGTTTGCGACCTCCAGCAAAGACCGGCCTGATCCGGTGGTAGGCCTCGAGGGAGTGCGCCGGGCGCGGGAATTGACCCGGAAGCCGCTGGTGGCCATCGGTGGGATTACGCGCGCGAATGCGGCTTCGGTGATCGAGGCTGGAGCCGATTCCGTGGCCGTGATTTCGGATCTTCTACGGGAGCCGCGCAAATCAGCAGAGGAATTTTTTCGCGTCTTGAGGTAAAGTCAGGGGGCTTTGATAATCCTCCGGCGGGCGAGGGCGAGGCGCCCTCGCGACAGCCGGCGGGACGCCGGCGCTACGAAGCTCCGGTGCGATAAGGCTTAGGAGGGAATCCTGAGTACACCTACAACGCGGCCTGCGGGCAGCGACTGGGAAATTCATAGCCATCAGGATGCGGAACTGGTCAAGGGCCTCGGTTTGACTAGCGCCACCATGCTGGTTATGGGGTCGATGATCGGCTCGGGCATCTTTATTGTTTCGGCGGAGATTGCCCGCGAAGTGGATTCGCCCGCCCTGCTCATCGGCGCGTGGGCAGTCGCGGGATTCATGACGATCGTCGCCGCGCTCAGCTACGGAGAGTTGGCGGCGATGATGCCGCGGGCGGGCGGGCAGTATGTGTACTTGCGTGAAGCGCTGGGGCCGCTGTGGGGATTTCTTTACGGCTGGACACTTTTTTTGGTGATTCAGACGGGGACGATTGCGGCTGTGGGCGTGGCCTTCGGCAAGTTTCTGGGAGTTTTCTTTCCTGCGATTTCTTCTTCCCATTGGATTCTGCATTTGTGGAAAGTGCCGCCGATCCGGCTGGGGCCGATGGTTCTGGGCAATATGGATGTGGGAATCAATACCCAGAATCTGGTTGCCATCCTGCTGGTGGTTTTTCTTTCGGTGGTGAATATTTTCGGCGTGAAGACTGGAGCGCTCATCCAGAATGTGTTTACGGCGGCGAAAGTTTCGGCTTTGCTGGGGCTGGCATTGTTCGGGTTGGCGTTGGGACGGAATGCACAAGCATTGGCTGCGAACTTCAGCGGGCATTTCTGGCGGAATGCGGGATTGGGTGCGCAGCACGCGGTGCAGGTGGGAGTGGGTGGGCCGATTGTGATGGTGGGCACGCTGACGATTCTGGCGGTGGCGCAGGTGGGATCGCTGTTTTCCGCGGACGCATGGAATAACGTCACATTTACCGCGGGCGAAGTAAAGAATCCCAGCCGCAACCTGCCGCTGTCGCTGGCGCTGGGGACGGGCGTGGTGATTGCGCTTTACGTCGCCTGCAACTTTATTTATTTGACGACCCTGCCCTTGGAGGGTACGCCGAGCGCAGCAAGTATTTTGGGACGGGGCATCAAGTATGCCGCCGAAGAGCGCGTCGGGACGGCGGTAATGACGCAGATGTTCGGATCGATGGGCGGCCGGCTGATGGCGGCGGCGATCCTGATTTCCGCCTTCGGATGCGCCAACGGGCTCATCCTTTCCGGCGCGCGCGTTTACTACGCCATGGCGAAGGACAAGTTATTCTTCAACAGCGTAGCCAAGCTGCACGTCACGCACAAAACGCCGGCCGTGTCGTTAATGGTGCAGATGGTGTGGGCATGCCTGCTGTGCGTTTCGGGCAGCTACGGACAGCTTCTCGATTACATTATTTTCGCAGTGCTGGTCTTCTATATTCTGACAATTGTGGGATTGTTCGTCCTCCGGAGGACGCGTCCGGATGCGCCGCGTCCCTATCGTGCGGTGGGGTATCCGGTGCTGCCGGCGATTTATATTGTGATGGCTTTATTCATCGATGCCGTACTATTACGCTACAAACCGCAGTACACGTGGCCGGGGTTGATTGTGGTGCTGCTGGGCATCCCGGTGTACTATGCGTGGTCGAGGAGCGCGGGAGCGAAGCGCGCATCCGCGTAGTCCTAAGGAGAACCCTGACGAATGCCAAATCTGTTCGCAACCAAGCCTCTGAACCTGCTGATGGAAGAAGCCCGGGAGACGGGCGAACACAGCCTAAAACGCACGTTGGGAGTTTTCCAGCTCACCGCACTGGGCGTGGGCGCGGTCATCGGGGCCGGCATCTTTGTAATGGTGGGTCTGGGGGCGCACTACGCCGGTCCGGGACTGACGTTGTCGTTCGTTTTATCCGGGTTGGGATGCGCGTTTGCCGGGCTGTGCTATGCCGAGTTCGCGGCCATGATTCCGCTGGCCGGCAGCGCCTACACCTATGCCTATGCCACGCTGGGCGAGTTGCTCGCCTGGATCATCGGCTGGGACCTCACGCTCGAATACGCCATGGGCGCCAGCACGGTCTCTTCGGGATGGTCGAACCACTTCATCGAACTGCTGAATATCTTCCACATCAAGATGCCGCTGTGGTTGGCCTACGATTACTGGACCGCGCTGAAGACCGCTGAGAATGTTGTTGCGCGGCAGATGGCACAGGCCGCAGATCCTTCCCTGGTGCCGGGCACGCAAACTTTCCTCGACAGGGTCAGCGCGATCGTTAGCGCGCAGTCTCCGGAATTGTTGCAGCGGGGGCATGATCTGCTGGGCGCGCCACATCTGTTTGGAATGGAATTCGGTTTTAACCTTCCGGCCTTCACGATTGCGCTGATTATCACGGCGGTTCTAGTCATCGGGATCAAAGAAAGCGCGCGCTTCAACACAGCGATCGTCGTGAT
>PLIO01000194.1 GCA_003140075.1 Acidobacteriaceae bacterium
GGAAGCTGGGGGCAGGTCACACCTGGAGGGAGTGATACCAAGCTATGCGGTTCGGTAAAGTACTACGTTAAGCACACATTTTACGATCCCGAACAGGTAAAGAGCATTTTGGGAGAGATCACGATAGTTGGAAAACTGCTGCCGAGTTTCAGTGCTCGTATCAGGGTGACCGCAACCCCAACGGGAACTCCACCCAGCACAGGCGCAGCTGACGCGTCCGTCATCGAGGGAACGGCAACCACCGTAGCGCTGGAAAGTACGGGATTAACCGGGGCTACGGTGAGCTCTGCTCCTGCTGGAGTGACCGCGACCGCCACAGGGCAAGCAACAGATTCGAGCTTTCCGGTATCGATCTTTACGTCAACCAAGAGTACAAACCCGATTTCGATCGTTCTGAAGCGCAAAGATGGAAGCTTGGTGACTTTCCCGGTTACGGTCCAACAGCCTGTACCTACCGTTTCTCTACCCGTTGGCGTGACGACGCTTCCCTTGGGGAAGGCGACGCAGGTAACCATCGGATGGAAGACCGAAGGGCCGGACCTGACTCAAGCGACCGTAGCGATGGCACCGGCCGATGGCACGATTGGAATGATCGGAAAACCGACAGCCACATTGATCACAGCGACAATTACACCCGCCAAAGCAGGATCATTGCCACTTTCACTAACTGTTCCTGTCAATGGCACTTCTCTTACAGACCTGCCTGCCCTCACGGTGACGGCTAAATGACTCGTGAAAACGACGAGATAAGAACGTTCACAAACAGCGGGAGGCCAATGATCGAATTCAGGTGGAAGTACATCGCGCCTACACTGGCCTACGTTGCTGCCATGATCGGCATAGCCGATAAGGCGATTCACACCCCAGGCATCGATCTTGCGCAGATTTCGGGGTTGCAATGGGGCGCAATCGTCGTCGCGACGCTCAGTTACGCGGCGGTCATGTTCGAAACCAGACGAACTGGAAAGGAACTCGCGAAACAAAAGGAGCAGCGGGCGAAGCTGCAGGAACTCGGGAATGTTCAGATCAGGGCGGCAGTCGACGTGCTCTTGCGGCCATATCGACTCTTCTTAGAGGGCGTCGCCGACGTAGATGACTGGGACCGTCTGGACGACACCAAATACGTGCTTCAGCAATTGGTCGACCCACGTGTTCGCTCACATTTCAAGTCTGTAGACGCCCGAGGCGACGCGAACGTCTACCCAAAGTGTAAGAATTGGGAACTGATCGCCGAGCGCACGAAAGTTGCTCGTGAACTCTTGGGTGAGTCGGTCGTGAAGTTCAGCTCTTACCTGAGCGCAGAGACCATTGAGGCGATTGAGATTCTCCGTACCGATGAGATGGTCGGTATGCGCCTTCCTGATCTTCAGGACCTGATTACGGCAAATCAAGGCGTGACAACGTTTACGCTGGAACACGTTCTCGGAGGACGGGGCGACTATGCTGCTTTCGATACGATGCTTTTGCGAATCGGGGCCCTATTGGACCGAATCGAAAGTGTGACGCCTACCGTCTAGCAGAAACATACGTCTCGGGCGGCGCGTCGATCGAGAAACACGGGAGCTCGGAAAGTGCCCCGCCTGACCCGCGTCATCTACAACGATACCGTTCGCGATTGAAACGCCGTAATTAAGCTTAGATGGAATCCGCGGTCATCTACCTCCATGTAAGTCGAAAAGGCTTTGAAAGTGGCTTTCCGGCTTAGACCGCGTTCTTGACCCATTGAATCCGGGCGCGTAGTATCGGCCCAAACTGCGAGTCTGACGGTTTCGACACAGGCGCGCATCTCATTGCCGATCTGCAGTTGTCGCACTGGCGAACGCAGCTCTCCGAAAATGCAATGCGTCAAGTTGACACACCCCATCGAGAATTCCCCCGCAGATGGATGGCTTATCCTCGCTGGCCCTTCATTTCGATACTTGTTTGCGCTGTGTTGCTCGCTGTGGTTCTAGCAGTATTCAGGACCAAGCTCCGAACGCTCGACGTATTCTCCGCTTTCCTGCTTTTCGGAGCCGCTGTTCTCTCCGTTCTGATTGTCCTCTACACAAGATCTTTGCGGCGCGCCCAGCAAGTCCAGCTCGACACCGAAGAACGGCTCCAGCAGATGGCAGACAACATTCAGGAAATCTTCTGGATGATTGACGCGGAGACCAAAAAGGCTCTTTACGTCACCGAAGCTTATGAGACGATCACCGGGCGTTCGTGCCAAAGTCTGCTGGACAATCCGTCTTCCTACGAACAACTCATCCATCCCGAAGACCGCGTTCATGTGCTGGCAAAGCTTGGAGAAGCTACCCAGACAGGGCACTTCGATGAAAGATTTCGAATCGTGCGCCCCCGCGGCGAAGTGCGTTGGGTCACGGTGCATGGGTTTCCGGTACGAGATGCTGCCGGCAAAATCCACCGTCTTGTCGGCACGGTTCGAGAAATCACAGCACAGAAGGAAGCAGAGGAGAAGGTTGCCGAGCACCTGGCCGAAGCCGAGTCCGCAAGGGCAGAATCCGATGCTCTAAACAAGGCCACTCTCGCGCTCACCGCAGATCTTCGGATGGACTTTGTTCTGGACAAGTTGCTTGAGTCCTTGTTGGAACTGGTCCCATGCGAATGTGCACGCGTGCTGCTCTTGGAGGGCGACACCCAGCTTCTTGTGGCACGAGAAAAACTGCGCCACGAGGTTTCCAAGACAACCCCAGATTATCCACTGACCCTAGACGCAGCAGACTCCCCGTTCCTGTTACGCATATTAACGGCCCAGAATAGTGTCTTGCTATCCGACACCAGAGACGAAAAAGAATGGCCCAGCTTCAAGGGCCATACCGACATCCGATCATGGCTTTGTGTGCCGCTGGTTGCGTCCCAGCAGACCTTGGGACTTCTTTCAGTGGGCCACACGCAGCCAAACACCTTCACTCAAGACCACCTCCGACGGACACAATTATTGGCGATCCCCGCCGCTGCAGCCATCCAGAATTCTCGCCTCTACGAGCGCGCAGAAGTCTATGGGTCCGAACTTCAACGGCGTCTGACGGATCTTCGCCAGACAGAGAAAGCGCTGGAACAGTCAGAAGAGGGACGCAGGGTGTCCGAGGACAAGTTTCAAAAGGTTTTCCGTTCCAGCCCAATCCCGTTTTCCATCACGACAGTCAACGAGGGTCGATTCGTAGATGTGAATGCCGCATTCGAGCGTCGATACGGCTATTCCCATGCTGAGCTGATCGGCCGTACAGTCGGCGAACTCGGGATTTGGGAAGACCCGAAAGATCGAGCCTTGATGATCGCGCAATTACAGCAACGAGGGCCGATTCGGAACGTCATCACCCGGCTTCGGACCAAGTCCGGCGAGATTAAGACCACGGCATACTCCGCAGACAAGATTCAATTTGATGGTCAATCCTGCATTTTCGCCGTCTCAGAAGATCTTCCGAACGACGACAAATGCTCGAATACCTGACCGTTCCGAATCACCAGTCCTTCGTCGCCGAACCTGAAGATCCGCCCCTTCCTAATTTTCTGTCCCGAATCCGGGCCACCAAACAGTCAAATAATCATTTCTGTACAGAAATCCATCAGACTATGAACTGACTCGTGGAACGAAGTGCGAGGTGTCAACCGCTGTGGGTTTTGAACAATGTTCCCCAACCTCGATGTCCGTCACCTGCACGCAGTCGATGTCTTGGCCGAAGAACTGAACTTCACGCGCGCTGCCGACAGATTGCACATCACCCAATCTGCACTCAGCAAACAGATTACCGAGATCGAAGAACATCACAGATTTCATCTATTCGCTCGCAAACATAAGCGGAATGTGGAACTCACACAAGTGGGCCGTCTCTTCGTCGAAGAGGCTCGTTCGGCGCTCTTGCACATCGACAGGGCTATTCAGCTCGGGCGTGAGGGGAGCGATAACATTTTGACTGTTGGGCACTCCCCCGACACCGACCAAGCCTGGGTTTCCGCCATTCTTGCAATCCGTCTACCCCTGTA
>PLIO01000202.1 GCA_003140075.1 Acidobacteriaceae bacterium
GATTTTGCATTCGTGCAGGCGGCTTTGCCGGCGCGGCTGCGGAACCGCATTGCGATTGCGACTCGGGGAGAAGCCCTGGAGGCGTTGCACACGCCGGCTGCGGGCAGAAGTTTCTTCGGCAGAATCTACGACCGCACGGGGTGGTTGCTGGGGGTTTCACTGCTCAACCTGTTTCCTCTGCCGCGCGAGGCTGGGTTCCGGCAGAGTTTTGCTTACGCAGGTGAGGCCGTGGACCGCGGCTATAGCGTGCTGGTGTTTCCGGAAGGACGCCACACCGTAGATGGCAAGATGAATGCGTTTCGCGCGGGGATTGGGTTGCTGGCGAACAACCTGGGTCTTCCGATGTTGCCCATGAGAATTACGGGACTATTCGAAGTGAAGCATGCGGGCAAGAAGTTTGCGCGGCCGTGGAGAATTGGTGTACGGATTGGGCGGCCGATGAAGTTTGCGGAAGGTAGCGATCCGCAGCAGATTGCCCGGGAGTTGCAGAGTGCGGTGGAAGCGTTGCAGGGTAGGGCGGAGTGAGGTCAAGAGTTGTCGATTGGCGATACGGATTGTCCGGGCGCAAGCGCGGCTGAGAGTCCTGCGATCGAGAGGTGAAGAAAAAAGCGCCGCCATTCGGTTGCGAATGACGGCGCTTTTGTTGGAATCTCGGGTTGGACCGTCGGACAAGCGACGGCGAACTCAAGAATTACGGTGCGATATCAACCTTCACGGGCTTCGAGGGAATTCCGTTGGCCACGACAAAGAGTTCGCTCGCGCCGGTTCCGATGGTTGCGGGAATATCGAACTCGGTGGAAACGACGGTGGCGCCTGTGGCAACGCCCATCGTGCTGTGGTTGTGGGTGCGGCAGTAGACGACGGCTTTGGTGGAGGCGTTGACGACGCGAACGAGCGGATAGTTGGTTGCCATCTGCGCGTCATCGCCGTACATTGCGCCTTGCGACAGGCCGTTGAATTGCGTGCCCTCGATAACGTTGTCGGTGCTCCCGGCGGTCAGCTTCTTAGATACGGTGGTGATGGTCGGCTGCCACGCTGGTTCGTACGTTCCTACCGGCACATAGATCTGTGCGACCTTCCCGCCACCGGCTTCGGTGTAGAAAATCTGACCGGTGGGCAGAACCAGCATTCGTCCGTAGTAGGTTGGATTGCCGGATGAGTCGGCGGCAGCGGGTGCCGCGACCAGGCTCGTGCCGTTGAACTCATAAAATGTAGTGGGGGGCTCGTAACAACTGTTGGGGCCGACAGACACCAGCACATTACCGTCGGGGAGAAGAGCCGCGGGTCCGTCGGTGATTCCGTCTCCTTTCGCGAAACTCGGTCCCGCCGACCACACTCCAGTCGACGAATCGAAGATCGCAGTGGTGTTTTCGCCACCGGTAGCCCACACAGTGCCGTCAGGACGCAGCACAGCCGGGCCGATCTCGATGCAAGGATTCACGAGGTTGCTGGGAGTGTCGCCGGCGAGCGACCAGGTTCCGGTGCTGGGATTGTAGAGTTCGGACTCGGGAGTGCTCCACGTGTCCACCACCAGCACGTCCCCGGAGGGCAGCAAGGTCCAGCCCTCTTCGGAGTTTTGGTCGTTTTTGCCTGTGCCGGTTATGGTCCATGTCAGCGTGGTCTCGTCGAGCAAAGCTTGCTCCTTTTCGACGCTGGCGGGGTCGCACGATCCGCAGTTTCCCAGCATGAAGGTCCCGTCAGCCAGGACGACGCCTGATGCGTCTCCGACATCCCTCCAGCCCGTGGGCGCAGTAACCGCGGTCCATGTATTGGTGGAGGAGTTGTAATACGCTCCGAGGGGGGTTTCGACGCCGCTGCCGAAGTTGTATTCTCCGCCCTGGACGATCACGTTGCCATCTGCCAGCACTGCAGAAGCAAAATAAAGTGGCCCGTAATCGGACGGCATGGAGGCCAGCTCCGACCATGTGCCGTTGATGTAGCTTCCTGTACTGTCGGGGGTCAGGCGCCACCAGTTGCTGCTGCTGTATTGGTGCACCATGACAGTTCCGTCGGTGAGCAGGAGCGATGTATCGACGGCAAAGGTGGGTTTGTTCTTCAGATTTTCCCATGTGGCTGTAGCGGCGGATTCCTGGGAGTTGGCGATGGCTGACCACGCCAGTAGAGTCAGTAGCGCGACTGCGAGTGTACGGAAAACCTTCATTGGTGTCCCCTCGTTATCTAATTTTGATAAGCGTGAATTTTGAAGCGGACGTTTCCACAGTGCAACGCCGCAGTTGACGGAAGTTGTGTAGCTTGAGCTTCGGCTTGGAATTTCAAGGCCGCCGGATTATAACGCGGTTCTCACGAGTTCGATCTACTTCAACATAAGATTTGACAATTTCTTTTGGGCGAGCGGCGAGATGCGAGAAAAGTTTGCAGAATCTTGCACAAATACCTGCGGCGGGAAGACAAAACACTAACTTTTGTCTACAGCTTAAATGCTCCGATCGCAGGTGAGGATGGCGAGCGTCTATTCTTCGTCTATGCCACCATCGTCTTTGTGCGGGTCTGATTCGACTTGCACTTCAGGCAAGCTTGCGCCGCTGAGAGCGCGATTGAGCGCGGGAAGATCTGAAGTCTCGAGCGCATTCCATCGTTTCATTACGTCCTGAGCGTCGTGCTCCACAGCCGCACTGGCGTCTGACTGCGCCACGGTTGGTGGGGCGTCGACCTGCCATACCTGGCCATATAACACAGCTATTTGTCCGTTCACTCGCGTGAGAGTGGCCTCGTCGGAAGGTGCCGCCGAACCGGCTGAGGCTCCAAGGACGGCCGTGAGCTTGTTCTGAAAAGCTTGAACGGAGTCGCGGGTTGCGCCGCTAGCCTGCTGGCTCAGTTTCAGCAACGGCTCGCTCAGAGATTCTGCCTGCAGCACCGCCCGAGAGGTCTCACTAAGAAGCAAGGCCAGCTGCATTTCGAGCTGAAATTTATTTTCGAGGCTGGCGGCAGGGACGTTTACGCGAGGGTCCATCTTTACCGTGAAGGACGCGGTATAACTCTTTCCGTTGGCGGTGAGGCGTGCGGTATAGGATCCCGGCAGAACTGTTGGGCCAAGCGGGTAACGAGGAGTGTCTCCGGGAATCGCTGAGATGGGATACTCATGGCGGGTGGAATTGGGCGCGGGATAGTGCAGGTCCCAAACCCAGCGGTGCATGCCGGCTTCGGACGATAGGGAGGGAAATGGACGGAGCCAGTAGAGAGGGATCAGTTGTTTCTTCAGGTCGGCCTCTGCGACGTCGGGCTTGTCCGTGCTGGAAAATTTGCGAATGAGTTGGCCGTGAGTGTCCAGGATTTCGAGAGTGACTGGAACGTACGTGGCGCGCGCCAGATAGTAATCGATGACTGCTCCGTCCGGCGGATTGGCGGCAAAAGGCTCGTCGGGGGGAAGAGGAGTGTCGGTATAGTTATCGCGCTGCACGCGGTAGGCGGGCGCAGGAGTGAAGAGGTGGGCGTCCGCGGTGGCGAGAGAAGCCGTTGCTTCGCGCAGCGGGGAGATGTCATCGAGAATCCAGAACGATCGGCCGTGCGTGCCGACGATGAGGTCGTTATCGTAAATCCATAGGTCGCGCATGGAGGTGTGCGGCAGATTCAGTTGCAAAGACTGCCAATGGTCGCCGTCATCGAACGAGACCCAGACCGAATTCTCCGTTCCGGCGAAGAGCAGGCCTTTACGCACGGGATCTTCGCGAACCGTGTCGACCGGTCCGATTGCGGGAAGGCCGGCGGTGATCAACTTCCAGGTTTTGCCGCTGTCATGAGTGCGGTAGATGTAGGGCTGCTCGTCGTTGATGCGGAAGCGGCTCACGGAAGCGTAGGCAGTGACGTCATCAAAATGTGAGGCGCTGATTTGCGTGACTTTGCTCCACGGCGTTAGGGCCGGCGGAGTGATGTCGCTCCATTTCTTGCCGCCGTCGCGGGTGAGCCAGATCAGACCGTCATCGGTACCGGCCCAGAGCGTGTTGATGTTCTTGAACGAAGGGGCAAGCGCATAAATTACTCCGCGCTTTTTCTCCGCGTCTTTGGGGACGAGAGTGCCGACGCTGGAGGGAACGCCGGGATTCTGACGAGTGAGATCGTCGCTGATGGTCTGCCAGGAATTTCCGCCGTCGGTGGTTCTGAAAAGCACGTTGCTGGCGAAATAGAGAGTGTGCGGATCGAGGGGCGAAAACATCAACGGCTCGGTGCGGTCGGTGCGATATTTCGGACTGCGCAGAGGGATCGGTGTGATGTTCTGTACTTGCCCGGTGGACCAGTGAAATTTTGAAACTTCGCTTCTGCCGCCGCCGTAAATCACGTCGGGGTCGAGCGGGTCGGGTGCGACGTAGCCGTATTCGATCACGCCCACGGGATGCCATTCGCGATAGGTGATGGCGCCGTCGTTGCCGCGGCTGGAGAGACAGACGGAACCGCTTTCCTGCTGGCCTCCGCAGACGCGATAGGGGAACGTGGGAGTCACAGCGACGTGATAAATCTGCGCGGTGGGCTGGTTGTACCAGGAACTCCAGGTGGCTCCGCCGTTGACGGTGACGAGCGCGCCCTGGTCGCTGACCAGGAGAATCGTGTTGGGATCGTTGGGATTGATCCAGAGATTCTGGTAGTCGTCGCCGCCGGGAGCGCCGCGGAATCCGAACCACGTCTTGCCGCCATCCGTAGATTTCATGGTCACAGTGCTGGCGCTGTAGAGAACGTCTGGATTCTTAGGATCCACTCGCGGGATGGGGAGATCGCCGCCGCCGATGCGGCCGGACGGGCGTGGATCGTCCGTTGCTTTTGACCAATTCTCTCCGGCGTCGTCGGAACGGTAAACGGCAAGCGCGCCTGAGGCTGTGCCGAGCGTGGCATAAAGGCGCCGTGGATCGCTGGGAGCGATGGCGACATAGACTTGCGAGAGATCCTTGGGCAGGCCGTTGGTAAGAGGACGCCACGTAGTTCCGCCGTCGGTGGATTTGAACAATCCTCCGCCGGTTCCGTTGACTTCGTTGCCGTCTTCCCATGGGCCCTCACGTACTTCCCACATCGAGGCGTAGACGGTGTCGGGATTGGAGGGATCGATCTCTACGTCGGACGCTCCGGTGTTCTCGTCTTTGTAGATGGCTTTCTGCCAGGTCTGGCCACCGTCGGTGGAACGGAACAGGCCGCGCTCTTCATTCGGTCCGTAGGGATGGCCGAGTACGGCGGCAAAGACTCGATTGGGATCGCGAGGATCCACGGCGAGTGCTGGGATTTGGAAACCATCGCGCAGGCCGAGGTGAGTCCACGTTTTTCCAGCGTCGGTGGATTTGTAGATACCGTTGCCAACGGAAAGATCGGGGCGATGCAGGCCTTCGCCGCTGGCAACATAAATGATGTTTGGATTTGATGGAGCCACGGCGATGGCGCCAATCGACTGCGTAGATTCGTGGTCGAAGATAGGATTCCACGTGCGGCCATAGTCGTCGGAGCTCCAGACTCCGCCGTTGACCTGACCCAGGTAGAAAGTATTCGGCTGGCTGGGAACGCCCGTGGCGGCGCGAGTGCGGCCCCCGCGAAACGGGCCGATCATGCGCCAATGGAGATCCTGATATGTGTTCTCGGGAATCTGTTGTGCGCTGCCGGAACCGATTGACAGGAAAACCGAGATGCAGACGAACAGCCGCACGACTAGCTGGGATGTGGTCAATTGGCCCCCTAAAACGCGAAACACCAAACTAAGCAGCATAACTCAAAACCGCAGCGATGGGCCTAGCCGATCTCGGCCAAGGTTTGCGCCAGGCCGCCCGGCTTCAAGGCTGCTGTTGCCCCGGGCTGGCTGGCGACCCAGGCTCCCACGCGGTTGGCGGTTTGGTTGATTTGCGCGAGCGACGTTCCGCGGAGATATCCGTGCACCAGGGCCGCGGTGAATGCGTCACCCGCGCCGACGGTATCGGCGACCTTCACTTTGAAGCCCGAATGTTCGTTGGATTCATCGGCCGATACTAAGATGCTGCCGCTGTCACCACGTGTCACGCAGACCAACTTCAAGTCGTATAAGGAAAGCAGCCGCCGGGCCGAGTCTTCCTCGCCGCGATGTTCGAGTTCGAATAGATGCATCATTCTCGGGAGCTCTTCGTGGTTTAGCTTGACGACGTTTGCGAGCTTCAGCGATTCGGCGAAGACTTGGGTGGTGTAGAAGTGTTGGCGAAAGTTGACGTCGAAAACCCTCGCTGCGCTTGGGTACAAAGCAAGCAGGAAACTACGAATCGTGGAACGGCTGCGCTCGGCCCGTTGCGCGAGCGATCCGAAGCATACGGCATCGGCTTGTTGAGCCAGCTTCTGCCACTGCGGCGTCCAATCGAGAAAATCCCAGGCGACGGACTCGGAAATCTCGAAGCGCGGCTGACCGGTGCCATCCACTTCGACCTTCACCGTTCCCGTAGGATGGGCTTCGTCTTTCTGAATGAACTCGGTGGGAAGAGCGAGTTCATCGAGGCGACGAATCGCTTCTGCGCCGAGAGCATCTTCGCCCAAGCGGCTGGCGGGAATTCCGCGGTCGCCGAGGAGGGAGGTGATGTAGGCGAAGTTGGCTGGAGCTCCACCGAGTTGTTTGCCGCCGGGCAATAAATCCCAGAGCAATTCGCCCAGACCGACCACGATATGTTTCTTACTCAGCATGAGATCTTCCGCGAAGCGGCGGATAGTTGCAGCGACCAACAAACTGGCGGAGAATCGGAGGGAACGCGCCGAGGTCGGGCATAGCGCGGGTCTTGCCGCAAAATCTGGAGATCTCAACCGCCATGATGCATTCTGTTTATTTCAAGAGCTGGGTAAAGACAGTTACGCTGCTTCTGGCGCTGGCTTCACAGCATAGCGCAAATTTGCCATTTGGGGCGTGGCAGCGTGCTTCCGAAACTCCCGTGATCTCGCCGCAGGGCGACGGATGGGAGTCGGCGGGTACCTTCAATCCTTCTGTGATTCTGCGCGACGGCAAGTTCGTTATGCTCTACCGGGCCCAGGACAAGGGCGGCACGTCGCGCCTGGGCTACGCCGAGAGTGCGGACGGGATTCACTTCACGCGGCGGAGCGAGCCGGTACTCTCGCCAGAAGAAGATTACGAAAAAACTGGCGGCGTGGAAGATCCGCGGCTGGTGCAGTTCGGCGATACCTACTATCTGACCTATACCGGCTATAACAAGAAAGACGCACAACTGTGTCTGGCGACTTCGAAGGATCTCATCCACTGGGAGCGGAAAGGCGTGATTCTTCCCGCTTATAAGGGACGCTGGAACGTTCGCTGGACGAAGTCGGGAGCGATTGTGCCGGAAAAGATTGGCGGCAAGTACTGGATGTACTTTCTGGGGACAACACCGGACAACAACGACCAGATGGGGCTGGCCTCTTCGACCGATCTGTTGCACTGGACGGATGCGACCGATGCGCCCGTGTTGCCGGTGCGCGCGGGAAAGTTTGATTCTCGCGTGGCCGAACCGGGGCCTGCGCCGATCGTCACGCCCGAGGGAATTTTGTTGATCTATAACGGTGCTGACGACAAGCTTGTGTACCGCACTGGCGTGGCGATGTTCGACCGACATGACCCACGCGTGGCGATCTGGCGGACGGATGACGGCGTCTTCGCTCCCGAAAAACAATGGGAGAAAGTGGGGCAGGTTCCGAACGTGGTGTTTGTAGAAGGCATGGTGCGGCAAGGAGAACGGTACCTGTTCTACTACGGAGGCGCCGATACCAACGTTGGTGTGGCGGAAGCGCCGGTTATTTCCCAGGAAAACCGGGAAAGGCCGCTTGCACAACATTGACTGCTATCGATGAACGGCGTGATATCTCGAAAATCAGGGTCGTTTATCGGCTCACAATTTAACGGACTTCGGGCTTGCTGCGAACTGCATGGTGCGGAGAATACCTTCTCCTTCCTTCACGAAGATCAACTGATTCGCCTTCACGTTCTTGAGCGTATCCACGTGGCCGCTAGGCCAGCGGATTTCCAGCACGTCCACGTTCTCGGCCTTTCCAATGCCGAAGTGGATGCGCAAGTCGTTTTGTGAAATATAACTGCCTCCGCTGCGGACTTCGTCGATCTGCCGGTGAGGCTTGGTTTCTCCGGGAGGGCGGGTTGTGCAAATGAGGCGAGCGCCGATGCCGCTGCGGTTCGACTTGGCGCCGATGGTGCGGATCTTGATCCAATTGTTGCCAAGCGTGGACGCGCAGCGCAGGAGCTGAGGATAGTCGTTGATGGTGTTGACGACGACGTCGATGTTGCCATCGTTGTCGAAATCGCCGAAAGCGCAGCCGCGCGCGGGCACGGGGTCGGAAATGCCGGCACCGGCCTGCAGGGAAACATCGACAAAGCGGCCGTTGCGCAGGTTGCGGTAGAGCAGTTTGCGCTGGGCGTAACCGGACTCGGTCTTCAGTTGCTCGACCTCGGGGTAGACGTGGCCGTTGCAAATCAAAATGTCAGGCCAGCCGTCGTTGTCGAAATCGAAGAAGCCGCAGCCCCACCCGAGAAATTGCGTGTGCGCGCCCAGGCCTGCCGTGAAGGTCACGTCTTCGAAGTTACCGTCGCCGAGGTTGTGGTACAGCGATGGAGTATCGCCGGCGAAGTTTGTCTTGAGCAGGTCAAGGTTGCCATCGAGGTCGTAGTCGGCAGTGGAAACGCCCATGCCGGCTTGGGGTTTGCCGTCTGGGCTGAGGGCGCAGCCTGACTCGATTGCGATGTTTTCGAAGGTTCCGTTCTTCTTGTTGTGATAGAGCGCGCTGGCCGCGGAATCGTTGGCGACGTAGATATCGGGCCAGCCGTCGTTGTCGAAATCGGCGGTGAGAACACCCAGGCCATAGGTGCTGCTGGTGCGGAATATTCCCGAAGCCTCGGAAACGTCAGTGAAGGTGCCGTCGCCGTTGTTGTGATAAAGAATGTTCTTGCCGCCTTGAAGACCGGGTGGGCCGCATGCGACCATCGCGCCTTTGTAGAGACAGGGGCCGGATTCGGGGACAGGAGCGGTAGCGAGGTCCATGTCGATATAGTTGGCGACGAAGAGGTCAAGGCGGCCGTCGCGATCGTAATCAACGAAGGCGCAGCCGGTGTTCCAGCGCGTGCCCTTGCCGGCCACACCGGCTTTCTGGCTGACGTCTGTGAAGGTGCCGTCACCGTTGTTGTGATAGAGAACATTCTTGCCGTAGTAGGTGACGAAGAGATCGTCCCAACCGTCGTTATCGTAATCGCCGACGCAAACCCCTTGTCCCCAACCGGAGTGAGTGAGCCCGGCCCTGGCAGTGACATCGGTGAAAGTGCCGTCACGATTGTTGCGGAAAAGATGAGACGTGGGTTCGCTACCTGCGGGAAAGCCCTCGAGGCGCCAGCCGTTCACGATAAAAATGTCGAGCCAGCCGTCGTGGTCGTAATCGTAAAACGCAATGCCACAACCGGTAGTTTCGAGTAGATACTTGTTCTTGTGTTCTCCACCGAAGATGGTTTTCACATTCAAGCCTGATTCGCGCGCGACGTTAAGGAAGGTGACGCCGAGATCGGCGTCCGGGGTTACAACTTCTTTCCGATCCATCGTCGAATGCGCGGCGATGCCGGCGCGCAGCCAGCCGGGGCGAATCATTGCCAAGATGTTCTCGAGGGACAAGACCAGCGCGGACCGGCTGAGAGACGTCAAGAATAATCGGCGTGAAGGGAACAAGAGGTCGGTACCTGGCCGGTTCGGCTCGTGCTAGAATTCGCCCCTACTTCTTATATGCAGTGAACATGGAGTTTGCAAGCTCCGACCGCGCTTGAATAGCTGCGACGGTGCGCACTCGCAACAGCCGACATGACGCCGGCGCTACACTGGTGCTACTCCACGGGAGGTTTTGAGCATGAGGAAGATCGCGTTCTGGTTGGCCGCAGCTCTGGTTAGCGTGTGCATGGCGGGATCGAGTGCCGCCGCGCAGACATCATCCCATGCGGTAGATGCCGAGGGGCACCAATGGTGGCAGCACGCGGTGTTCTACGAGATTTATCCGCGCAGTTTCGCGGACAGCAACAATGACGGCATCGGCGATCTGAAAGGGATCACGTCGAAGCTCGACTACTTGCGGGACCTGGGAGTGGATGCAATGTGGATTACGCCTTGCTTCCCTTCTCCCCAGGTGGACTTTGGCTACGACGTTTCGGATTACGAGAATATCGATCCGATGTACGGAACACTGGCGGATTTCGATGTGCTGGTGAGTGAGGCCAAGAAGCGGGACATCCATATCGTTCTCGATTTCGTAGTCAATCACACCTCAGATCAACACAAATGGTTTCTGGACTCGAAGTCGTCGCGCACGTCGGCACATCGAGACTGGTATATCTGGCGCGACGGAAAAGGGCCAGGCGAACCTCCTAATAATTGGGTTTCGCTTTTTGGAGGATCGGCGTGGAAATTCGATCCTGCCACGAATCAGTATTACTACCATTTTTTCTATGCGGCGCAGCCCGATCTGAATTGGCGGAATCCAGCCGTGAAAGACGCCATGTTCGAAGTGACGCGCTGGTGGTACAAACGGGGCGTCGCGGGCTTCCGGCTGGATGCGGTGGAAACGTTGTTTGAGGATCCCGGGCTTCACGATAATCCGATTGCCAGTCCCGGCAAGAACGCTTATGGGGATCCGATCGAGAAGAACGAATACAACTCGAAGTTGCCCGAACTGCATGAGGTGTTGCGTGGATTGCGGAAGGTGGCGGATGAAAGCGACGGGGTGCTGATCGGCGAGACCTGGACGGCGGACGTGGCTGAACTCAACGAGTACTACGGCAAAGGCAACAACGAACTGCAATTGCCGATGGACTTTCTTTTCGCCATGGTGAACAAGCTGTCACCGGCGGAATTTCGCAAGCAGATTGCAGCGGTGAATGCGGCCTCGGGATGGCCCACGTTTGTGATCAGCAATCACGACATTGTGCGCTCGTACGACCGCTATGGCGACGGCAAGCATAATGACCAGATCGCCAAGCTCATGGCAGCGCTTTATCTGACGTTGCGCGGGACTCCGATTATGTATTACGGGGAAGAAATCGGGATGAAGACTACGCCGCCGACACGCAAAGAAGATGTGAAGGATCCGATTGGGCGCACGGGATGGCCGGAGGAAAAAGGGCGGGACGGAGAGCGGACTCCGATGCAGTGGGACGAAAGTGAAAACGCGGGCTTCTCGACAGGAACGCCGTGGCTCCCAGTGCCTCCGACCTATAAGACGCACAACGTGGCGGATGAGTCGAAAGATCTGGGTTCGGTCCTCGAGTTCTACAAGAGCGTGCTGAAACTGCGGCACACGAACCGAGCACTCCTGGATGGAAATTACAGTGCGATCAACGAGGATGATGCGAACGTTCTGTCGTATGTGCGCCTCTATAAGGACCAGGGCGTGGTGGTGGCGCTGAATATGTCGGACACGCAGAGAACGGTGAAGCTCGATTTGAGGAGCACGGGCTTCGCTTCGGTCGAAAGGCTCCTGGCGACCGGGCAATCAGCCGCCGCAGGTACCGAAGTTTCACTTGAGCCCTACGCGGTGTTCATCGGCGAGCTTAGGAAGTAGGCAGAGGCAGAACTAGGAGTGCGATTCTCTCTCTCGGATTTTCTCCCATGACTTTGTGCGGGAGATGGCTTCGTTCCAGCCTTGGCGCATGGCTGCCGCCTGAGAGCGCGGCAGGCATGGTTCAAAGCGGCGTTCTTCTCGCGGCAAGTCTGAAATTACCTGCATGTCTTTCCAGAAGCCCGCGCCCAGGCCAGCCAGAAATGCGGCGCCGAGCGCGGTCGTCTCCGTGATCGAAGGGCGCACCACGGGCACGCCGAGAATGTTGGCCTGAAATTGCATGAGGCTGTCGTTGGCGGAGGCGCCGCCATCCACCCGCAATTCTTTAAGAGGAGCGCCGGCGTCGGTTTCAACCGCATCCATCAGATCCGCGACCTGATACGCGATACTTTCCAGACCGGCGCGTGCGATGTGCCCTGCCGTGCTGCCTCGCGTGAGGCCAAAGATTGCGCCGCGCGCGTAGGAATCCCAGTGCGGAGCGCCCAAGCCTACGAACGCGGGGACGAAATACACGCCGCCGTTGTCGGAGACAGAATTCGCCAACGCTTCCACTTCTGAGGAAGCGCGAATAATTCCGAGGCCATCGCGCAACCATTGGACGACAGCTCCGCCAACAAAAACGCTACCTTCGAGGGCGTAGTCCGTCGTATCGCCGATTTTCCAGGCCACAGTCGTGAGCAAGCGATGCGTGGACGCGACGGCGCGATGGCCCGTGCTCTGCAACATGAAGCAACCGGTGCCGTAAGTATTCTTGGTGAGGCCGGGGCCGGTGCATTTTTGCCCAAACAGCGCGGCCTGTTGATCGCCGGCGATGCCTGCGATTGGAATGCCGTTTAAACCAGCGACGGCGCTGACTTCTGCGTAAACCTCGCTGGATGGTAGGACTGCCGGCAACATCGACGCGGGAATTCGAAAGAGATCCAGAAGGTCGTTATCCCAGCGACCGGAATGAAGATTGAAAAGCATGGTGCGCGAGGCGTTGCTGGCGTCGGTGACGTGTACGCGGCCGCCGGTCAGCTTCCAAAGCAACCAGGTGTCGACCGTGCCGAAGGCCAGACGACCGGTTTCGGCGAGCTGGCGGGCATTTGGTACTTGACCCAGAATCCAGGAGATTTTGCTGGCGGAGAAATAAGCGTCGATCAACAAGCCGGTGCGCTGCTGAATCAGATTTTCGTGGCCTCGCGCTTTGAGTTCCTGGCAAAAGGTGGCTGTCCGGCGATCCTGCCAGACGATCGCATTGTAGATGGGCTTTCCGGTGGCACGGTCCCAGATGACGGTGGTCTCGCGCTGGTTTGTGATGCCGATAGCAGCTATGTCGCCCGGTTTTGCACGAGCTTGGGACAAGGCTTCAAGGGCAACCGCGATCTGCGATGCCGCGATCTCTTCGGGATCGTGCTCAACCCATCCAGGCTTAGGAAAGATCTGCGTGAACTCACGTTGGGCCACGGATCGGATGGTGCCGCGATCGTCAAACACGAGGGCTCGGGAACTTGTGGTGCCCTGATCGAGAGCGAGAATGTAAGGCAAGAAGCCTCCTGTTTTCCGCGCACGTTGACTAGGATTTCGGTTCGGACGAAGACTGCGATGCACGCAGAAATCGCCGAATGCCAAAATCGTAAGCCGCAGCTCCGACGAGTCCGCCCAGCAGCGGCGCAACGACAGGCACCCACCACACCCGAGGGCCGTCGGTGAGACCGTTGTTCTTGAAGCCGGCAAGGGCCGTGAAAAGGCGCGGGCCAAAATCGCGAGCGGGATTAATCGCGTATCCGTGCATGCCGCCGAAGCTCATGCCGATGGCTACGACCACCAACCCGATCATCGCCGGCGCGAGATTGGATCCCGGAGGAACGTTGAGTTCGTCAGTAATGGCCAACACCAGCAGCAGCAGCAAAGCGGTGCCGATGACCTGATCGAGGAATCCTGCTTGAGGCAACGCCGGAAAAGCAGGAAAAGTGGTGAACACCCCGGCGGTTTTTTCCAGTTGAGGGTCGAACTGACGGAACGCGGGCAGATAGTTTCGATATACCAGTGTGGCGGCAAGGAACGCCCCCGCCGTTTGCGCAAAGGAATAAGGCAGTACCTTGCTCCACGGAAAACCGCGGAACACCGCTAGCGTAAGGGTAACCGCAGGGTTGAGATGGCCGCCGGAAACTTTTCCCGCGACATAGATTCCCATAGTCACGGCCAATCCCCAGCCCAAAGTGATGTTGGTGTAGCCGCCGTGGACAGTAGAGCCGGGAGCGCTGGAGGGGAAAAGAACGACCATCGCAACCACGCCGGTGCCGAAGAGCATCAAGACGAAGGTTCCGAGGAACTCGGCGATCAACTCGGCAAGCAGAGTGGGCTTGTGGTTCATGCGGCGTGCTCCTGCGCTGTCCCGCGAGCGGCTTTTCGGGCCGGGAACAGTCTAGCAAGGACTTGGGTCTGTCTCCCGCGCGGGCGGCGGATTGATCTCTCCGAACTGGTTCCTAAAGATGCAAGATACGGCACCGTTTTTTCTTGACAGGGAGGGCGTGGCCTGTAAGATAGAAGAATATTTATTCATCATGATGAATAAATATTCACAATGAATAAAGCCTTGCGACAGAGAGCCATTCTGGAAGCGCTGAAGCAGGGACCCGTGGCCAACCAGGAAGATTTGCAGCGGGCATTGCGCAAGCGGGGATTCAAGGTAGGGCAGGCGACGCTGTCGCGGGATATCCACGATCTGAGCCTGAGCAAGACGGCGACCGGCTATGTGATGCCTCAAAACGAGGGCGTTGCTGGTTTGGCCTTGCCTCCGGTGCAGCGGCTGGTTCGGGAGTTTGTGCTGGAGGTGCGGCAGGCGCAGAACCTGCTGGTGGTGAAAACGGTCATCGGCAGCGCTCAGCCGGTGGCGGCCGCGCTGGATGAACAGGAATGGGAGGGAATGGTGGGGACGATCGGCGGTGACGACACGATTTTGATTGTTTGTCCCGACAAGGACGCCGCCAGGAAAGTTGCGGTGCGGATTGAGGAGATGCAGGGCTGATGTCTGCAAAGCTCAAGAGCGCGGTGCTGGGAGCCACCGGCTATTCGGGGCTGGAGCTGACGCGCATTCTCGAACGTCATCCGCGTTTAGAGAAGCCCCTGCTGCTGCGGCGGCAAGACGGCAGTGCCGGGGCCACCGACTTGGCAGAAATTTTTCCCGAGTTGTCTGGCAACGGAGGTTATCCCCTGCGAGCGCTCTCGTGGCCTGAAGTGAAACGCCAGGGAGTGCAGCTGCTTTTTCTGGCGACGCCGCATGAAGCGTCGCGGTCGCTGGTGCCTGAGGCCATCGCGCAAAGCTTGCGCGTGATCGATCTGAGTGGAGCGTGGAGGCTGAAGCAGGCGCAGCATCGCGCCATTTACTCGTTTGAAGACGCGGACGCGGTTACTGCCGCGGAACTGACGGCGAAAGCTGTGTATGGCCTGCCGGAGTTGAACGGCGAGCGCATTGCGGCGGCTCAACTGGTGGCGAATCCGGGATGCTATGCCACGTCAGTAATTTTAGCTTTGGCGCCGCTGCTCAAGGCCGGACTCGTTGATCGGAAACGGGGAATTATCTCGGACTCGAAGTCCGGGGCGTCGGGCGCGGGCAAAGCTCCTACGTCGCGTACTCACTTCGTCTCGGTGGCGGATAATTTCTCCGCCTACTCGGTGTTTAATCACCGGCATCTGGGAGAAATGGTGGAGCAGTTGGAACTGGATGACGCGGAGCTGACCTTTACGCCTCATCTGCTGCCCATTCCGCGCGGAATCTTGTCGACGATTTATGTGCATCTGAATCGGGCGATGAAACCGGCGGAAGTGGAATCTTGTTTGCGCGATTTCTATTCTGGCAAACATTGGGTACGGGTTTTCGCGACGCCGAAGCTGCCGGAGCTTTATTTTTCCCTGCACACGAACTACTGCGATCTGGGGTTCTGCCTGGCGGAGGACGGTCGGCGTCTGGTGTTGGTTTCCTGCGTGGACAACTTGCTAAAAGGTGCGGCGGGGCAAGCGGTGCAGAACATGAACCTGATGTATGGATGGGAAGAGCGGGAGGGTTTGCAGTGACGATTGTGGTGAAGATTGGCGGAGCGGCGATCGAAGATGCGGCGACGCTGCGCAAGTGTGCCCAGTCGATTGCGGAGTTGGCGCAGGACGGCCACCGCGTGGCCGTGGTCCATGGCGGGGGCGGCGCTCTGACCCGCATGCTGGAGCGTCTGGGGAAAAAAAGTGAGTTCATCGACGGGCTGCGCGTGACCGATACGGAAACTCGGGACGCGGCGCTGATGGTATTGGGCGGGATCGTCAACAAGAAGCTTGTAGCGGCTATTCAAACAGCGGGCATGCCGGCCATTGGATTCTGCGGAGGTGACGGCATGACGTTCCGCGCGCGAAAGAAATTTGTCCACGGCCGCGATTTGGGTTTTGTGGGCGAGATTTGTTTCGCGGAGCCGTGCTGGATCGAGGCGTTGTGGCGGCAGGGAGGAATTCCAGTTCTCGCTTCACTGGCATTGGGCGCCGACGGCGAATACTACAACGTAAACGCCGATGAAATGGCGGCATCGTGCGCGGCAGCCTGCCACGCCGATACGTTGATCTTTCTCACCGACGTGCCCGGAGTAAAGGATGCCACGGGAAGCGTGATGCCCTGGCTGAGTACGAAGCAGGCAGCCGAGTTGGCGGCTGGTTCGATCATCAGTGGAGGCATGTTGCCCAAGCTGCAGGCCTGCGGGCAGGCGCTGAAGCAAGGTGTGGGGCGAGTGAGAATCTTCCCCGCAAACGAGGCGGAAGTCCTGCCTCAGTTCTACCTGACCAAGTTGTCGTGTGGCACGGAGGTTGTCTGTTCGTGAGTCAGTCAATCATCGCCGGTTACAGAGCGCAAACTGTGGGTACGCAGGCCGAGAATAAGGAGTCAAACTTGAATACGCATGTGCAGGGCAGAATGGCGGCAACTCCGGAGAGAGTGCCGCAAGTGTTTTGGTGTCCGGACCTTGTCTCGACTCGCGACCTTGGGCCTGCTGGTGTGGATGCGGTTCTCCATCTGGCCAGCATCATGAAGTCGCGGCCCACGGATTTTCGAAAGGCGCTCTCGGGCAGGCAGATGGTGATGTTCTTCGAGAAGCCGTCATTGCGAACCCGGCTGACGTTCGAGGCCGGGATGGTGAGCCTGGGCGGAACGGCGATGTTTGTCGACCAGACTCACGAACGGCTCGACGCCCGGGAAAAGTTGAGCGATGTGGCGCACAATCTGGAGCGCTGGGTGGATTTGATTGTGCTGCGCACGTATTCGCAACAAACTATCGAGGGCATGGCGCAGCACGCCCGTGTTCCAGTGATTAACGCGCTCAGTGATCTGGAGCATCCTTGCCAGGCCTTGGCTGATTACTTGACGCTGATTGAGCGGTTCGAAGATGTTAAGGCGCGTTGTCTGGCGTATGTTGGCGATGGTAACAACGTGGCGCATTCGCTGCTGCTGACGTGTGCGTGCCTCGGGTCTTCGATCCGCGTGGCGACTCCGCTGGGCTACGCGCCCAATCGGGAAATTGTCGCGACCGCGCGCGAAATCGCCGAGGAAACTGGCGCGGAAATTCAATTGCTGACCGATCCGCACGAGGCGGTCGCAGGGGCTGATGCAATTTACACGGATGCGTGGACGAGCATGGGACAAGAGCGGCAGGAAGAAAAGCGGGCGAAGATATTTCCGCCTTATCAGGTAAATGCCGACCTCATGGCGGAAGCCGCGCCTCACGCGGTGTTCATGCACTGCCTGCCGGCGCATCGCGGGCTGGAAGTGACGGACGCGGTGATGGATTCGGAGCAGTCTCTGATTTTCGAGCAGGCGGAAAACCGCCTGCATGTACAAAAAGCAATTCTTTATTTGCTGCTGGGCGGCGGCGATCGCCTGCCCGCAAGGAGTGCTCATGCCTGAAAAAGTTGTGCTTGCCTACTCGGGAGGGCTCGATACCTCCATCATTATTCCGTGGCTCAAGGAAAATTATTCCTACAGCGTGATCGCGATGGTCGGCGATGTGGGCCAGGGCGACGACATTGAGGCGGTGGTCGAGAAGGCTTATGCAACGGGCGCAAGCAAGGTACTCGTCGAGGATCTTCGCGAGGAGTTTCTGACAGGGTATGTTTTTCCGGCACTGCGCGCTGGTGCGGTGTACGAACATAAGTATCTGTTGGGCACGTCGCTGGCGCGGCCCGTGATCGCAAAACATCAGGTTGAAGTCGCTCTGCGGGAGGGAGCGACGGCCGTGGCGCATGGATGCACGGGCAAGGGGAATGATCAAGTCCGCTTTGAGCTGACGTATCAGGCGCTGGCGCCGGAGCTTAAGGTGATCGCGCCGTGGCGGGAGTGGACGCTGAAATCCCGCGAAGATTGTCTCGACTATGCGGAGCAGCACGGGATTCCAGTGGCGGCCAGCCGCGAGAAGATTCACAGCCGCGACCGAAATTTATGGCACCTTAGCCACGAAGGCGGAGAACTGGAGGATGCGGCGAACGCGCCGCTGCCGGCCACGTGGCAGATGACTCGCTCGCCACAAGAAGCGCCGGACAAAGAGGAGAAGGTGACCATTGGATTCGAGAAAGGCAATCCCGTTTCCGTTGACGGCATGAAACTCGATCCGGTGCCTCTGGTTGAGTTGCTGAACGAAATGGGCGCGCGTAACGCCATTGGCCGCGTTGACTTAGTAGAGAACCGCTTCGTGGGAATGAAGTCGCGGGGATGCTATGAAACGCCCGGTGGAACCTTGCTGATTGCGGCGCATCGCGAACTGGAAGCGTTGTGCCTGGAGCGCGAGGTGGCGCACTTCAAGCAGCATGTAGCGTTGAAGTACGCTGAGCTGGTTTATTTCGGATTGTGGTTCACGCCGTTGCGCGAGGCGCTGGATGCTTTCGTGGCCAGCACGCAGACGGAGATGACCGGCAGCGTGACGCTGTCTCTATATAAGGGAAATGTTTCGGTGGTGAGCCGGAAGTCCGACCATTCGCTCTACCGCACCGATCTTTCGTCGTTCACGATGGGCGATAGCTACGACCAGAAAGATGCGGAGGGGTTCATTCGAATTCTCGGGCTGCCTTCGCGCACGCGAGCGCGAACCCGGCTGGAGGTTACACGATGAAGATGTGGTCGGGCCGGTTCCGGCAGACGCTGGACGCGCAATTCGAACGCTGGCAGCGGTCGTTTGAGTTCGATCGCCGGTTGCTGAGTTATGAACTTGCGGCGAGCGCGGCCCACGCTCGCGCCCTGAAAAACGCAGGAGTTCTCTCCGCCGACGAACTCATCAGCATTCTGGAAGGACTGCAGCAGATTGGCGAGATGGCTGCGGCCTCCAAGGGCCTAGTTGAAGACGATGATGCTGAGGACGTGCATCACTTCGTCGAGAAGCAGCTTGTGGCGCGGATCGGCGAGGTGGGATACAAGCTGCACAGCGGGCGCAGCCGTAACGAGCAGATCGCGACCGACCTACGCCTTTACGTGCGTGCGGCGATCGATGAACTGCGAAGCGAACTGGCCGATGTCTGCGGCGCTTTCACGGATCGGGGCGAACAAGCGGGCAACGCGGCGATGCCGGCTTACACGCATTTGCAGCATGCCGAGCCTGTGTTGGTAGCTCATTGGCTATTGGCCTATGTCGAAATGTTCTTGCGGGATGCGGACCGGCTTGCCGATTGCCGCAAACGCTTGAACGTGTGTCCGCTGGGTTCTGGGGCTGTGGCCGGCGCGACGTTGGCGATCGATCGCGCTTTCATGGCTCATGAACTCGACTTCGATGGTCCGACGGCGAACAGTATCGACGCCACCAGCGACCGCGATTTCGTATTGGAGTTTGTGAACACGCTTTCCTTGCTGGGGCTGCACTTGAGCCGGTGGGCGGAGGAAATGATCATCTTCTCCTCGCAGGAGTTTGGGTTTGTGCAGTTGCCTGAGGCTTATTCCACGGGCAGCAGCGCCATGCCGCAGAAGAAAAATCCAGATCTTCTGGAACTGGTGCGGGGCAAGGCCGGGCGCGTCATGGGGAGCGCGGTCGCGCTCCTGGTCGCTCTGAAAGGCCTGCCTCTTGCTTACAACAAAGACTTGCAGGAAACGCAGGAGCCGCTGTTCGATGCCACGGATACGGTGCTGGGGTTATTGCCGCTGGTTGCCGGGTGGATGAAAGCAGTGCAATTTGACCACGAGCGCATGAACGAGGCATCTCAATCAGGATTTATGAACGCGTGGGCAGCGGCGACTTATCTGGTCAACCGCGGAGTTCCTTCGCGCATCGCGCACGAGCAGATCGGCAAGGCGGTGAAGCTGTGCCTGGAAAAACAATGTGAACTTCAGGATCTAGCGCTCGAAGAGTTGCGTGCTCTTAACTCCGCATTCGATGAGGGATTTTATGAGTGTGTGAAACCGGCTGCGGTACTGGCGATCCATGACGTTGTTGGGGGCACTGCTCCAGCCCGAGTGCGGCAGGGGATTGCAGCGGCGCGACACAAAATCGAGTCCCTGCGCGAGGAGGTCAAGATTCATGCGCACGCGTAAAGCTATTTTGCCGGACGCGGAACAGATTCACGAACTCATCTCCGCTTATGCCGGCGATGGAACCTTGCTGCCGCGCACGCTGGCGGAGATTTGCGAGAACGTAAGAGATTTTGTCGTTCTGGAAAACGAAGGCCGCGTCATTGGATGCGGAGCGCTGCATCTTTACGGCACGCATCTGGCCGAGATTCGCTCGATCACTGTTGGGCCTCGGGTGCAAGGCCAGGGCGGGGGTAGCCGATTGATGAAGGCTCTGATGGCTGAAGCGAAACGGCACCGGGTGGATTGCATCTGCCTGTTTACGCGGGCACCCGAGTTTTTTGCGCGGCAGGGATTTCAGATCGCGCAGCGCGAAGATCTTCCCGACAAGATTTACAAGGACTGCCACGTCTGCCCCAGATTCCACCGCTGCGATGAGGTCGCCATGGTGCGGGGCAAGTTGCCCACATTCGCAATCCTGCCCGAGCCGGCCAACTGGCTGGTGAAGTTGCAGGACTTGGCTGGCAACGCGGTGTGACTGCGCGATTCCTGATAACGGGCGCGCGCTCATCGTGGATCGTTTAATGAAGATCGTTTACTGAAGATCGACTGGCTCCGCAAAGAGAAATCCCCGGCCCCGGCTGCCGGTGCTATGATTTCGAGCGGAAGCTACAACTATGGCAATCGCGCCCCCGAGCCCTTCTACCGCGGTTTCTCCTGAGTCATCAGCGTCGTCTACAGGCCCACTGGCAGTGGTCACCACGTTATTTTTTATGTGGGGATTTTTGACCTGTCTCAATGACATTCTCGTTCCTCACCTGAAACCAATTTTCGATTTGAATTACGCAGAGGTCATGCTGATTCAGTTTGCCTTCTTTGGAGCATATTTTCTTTTCTCCATACCTTCGGCGAAGGTCATTGACTGGATAGGCTATCAGCGATCGATGGTGGTGGGTTTGCTGACCATGGGCGTGGGCGCATTTCTATTTGTGCCCGCGGCCAGCGTCCCATCGTTCCCGCTGTTCCTAGTCGCGCTGATTGTTCTGGCCGCGGGCATTACCTGCCTACAAGTAGCGGCCAATCCCTATGTGACAGTGCTGGGTAAACCGGAGACGGCTTCGAGCCGCCTGAACCTGACGCAGGCGTTCAACTCATTAGGAACGTTTCTGGCTCCGTTCTTCGGCGGCCTTTTGATTCTGAGCGCGGCGCCCAGGACGATGCAAGAGATCCGGTCGCTGGCACCGGACGCCCTGCAGGCCTATCGCTTGCACGAGGCGGCCACGGTCAAGACTCCCTACGTTGGTTTGGGCATAGCGCTCGTGTTGCTGGCGGTCGCGATCGGCAGTTTCAAGTTGCCGAAAATCCCCCACGCCCAGCACAAAGTTGGCGAGAAGGTGAACGACTCCATCTGGAAGCATCCCAACTTGATTTTTGGCGCGATCGGCATTTTTGTCTATGTCGGTGCGGAGGTTTCGATCGGAAGTTTCCTGGTGAACTATTTCAGCCAGCCTGAGATTGGGGGTCTTACCGAGAAGGTTGCAGCCAGCTTTGTTGCCTTTTACTGGGGTGGGGCCATGGTCGGGCGTTTTATCGGGTCTGGGCTCTTGCAAAAAATGAAGACTGGCGGGCTGCTGGGCATTTGTTCAGTCTGCGCCGCTGCCCTCGTGACAATTTCCATGCTCAGTACGGGACACTTCGCCATGTGGAGCATCATCCTGGTGGGGTTCTTCAACTCCATCATGTTCCCCAGCATCTTCACTCTGGGCGTAGCGGAACTGGGCCCGCTTACCGGAGACGGCTCCGGGATCATGATCATGGCGATCGTTGGTGGAGCCCTTATCCCGCTGGCGCAAGGTGCGATCGCCGACAGGATCGGAATTCACCACGCCTTTTTCCTTCCTGTAATCTGCTATCTCTACATCCTGTACTTCGCACTGAGCGGTTCGAAACCCAATAGCGAACGTCACGCCCGGACCTAGCTGCGCTAGGTCCGGGGCAACGTGGAGTAATCGTATAGAGATCGGGGCAGCGGACAGGATAGGGGGAGTTAGACCTGTACCGAGATCAGTTCCGGGGTGCATCGGGAATTCTGCATGGACTTGACTGCGTCTTCGGCCGTGAATCTTCCCATGGCCAGCGCCAGCTTTTTGTTGGTTGTCGTCTGAATTGGAATCCGGTCAATTCGCAGGATGTATTCGGCCGCACGGGCGCCGCCACGGTTCACTTTCACAAGAAACTTGGTGTTTTTCATGTTTTCTCCTCGCCGGACGTATGGAAACAGACGAATCAACTAGAGTGGGATTAACGCGAAACCCGCAACGCGACAGCAGTGTCTTGAACGCAATTCCTCTCTCAGAGCTGCGCTATGGAAAAAACCTAAGAAAGGTCAAATTGGCCCCAGTACCTGAAAGACTAGGAAAAGATATCTACTTAGTTAAGATGGTAGGCTCATTTACAGCTCTTGTCAATATGCACGGGACTGCACATGATGTGGAATCGAGGCAGTCGTCGCTCGAATCGCGAGAGGGCTCAGGGTTGCAAAATCTGGCCAGCCTGCGGACGAACCTGCTGATCCTCGATTTCGCTCGCTTCCCAGCCACCGCCGAGGGCTTTCACCAGATAGACGGAGCTCACCATTTGCTGGCCGAGTAACTGCGTCTGCAGCCGTTCGCTGGTGAGCAGCGTGGTCTGCGCGGTGATGACATCGAGGTAACTGGTTACTCCGCCGATATAGCGGTTGTTGGCAATCGTCAGTGCGCGGCGCGCATCTTCGACCGCTGCGCCCTGCGTGGAAAGTGCTTGAGACAGCGTGCTCAGATTACTGATTCCGTCCTCGACCTGCTGGAATGCGGTGAGCACGGACTGGCGGTAGTTCGCCACGGACTGATCATAGACGGCGCGCGCGGCGGCGAGATTGGCGCGGTTGCGTCCGCCTTCGAAGATGGGCTCCAGGGCGTCAGCGCCGAGCGACCAGAAGAGGCTGGGCGCGTTAAGGAGCGTACCGAGATCGCGGCTTTGCCATCCGCCGGAACCGCTGAGCGTGATGTGCGGATAGAAAGCAGACCGCGCGATGCCGACCTGCGCATTTTGATACGCCATGACGCGTTCTGCCGTTGAAACGTCGGGACGGCGCTCCAGCATATCAGACGGCACTCCGAGCGGAACCGGCGGCGGCGTGGCCTGCAACGGCGCAACCGGCACGCTGAGGCTGGAAGCCGCCTGGCCCACCAGCACCGCGATGGCGTGTTCATACTGCGCACGCGACTGCTGCACCAGAGCAAGCTGTGACAGAGTGGAATCAAGCAGAGCCGCCTGCTGTGCAACTTCGAGTCCGCTGGCAATGCCGCCGCTGTGTCGGTTGTTCACCAGATCCAGCCCCGTGCGCTGATAGCCCACAGACTTCTCCACCACCTGAAACTCAGCGTCCAGTTCACGCAGCGAAAAGTAGTCGGCGGCGAGTTCGGCGGTGAGAACTAACTGCACGTTTTGAAGATCGGCTGCGGTCGACTGCAGGGAAGCATTGGCCGCTTCCACGGTATGGCGCACCCGCCCGAAAAGATCAACCTCGTAGCTGAGCGAAAACGGAATCGTATAAACGCTCTGTGTGTAAGAAGTATCCTGCGAATAAACAGTGATGGGCTGCGGCAAGCCCGGGACGCTGACGAGGGTCGGACCTGCGCCATTTAACGGGCGATTGGCCCCGGCGCGCTCCCGTAGCGCGCTCGGATCCGCCGAAAGCTGCGGAAACATGTCCGCGGTAGCCACGCGGGCTAGTGATCGCGCCTGGTCTAAACGATCGCGTGCGGCCACCAGAGACTGGTTGGCCTGGAGCAGCTGTTGCTCGTAGGCGTCGAGCGCGGGATCGTGAAACACTTGCCACCACGAACCTTTGGGAATTGCGTCCTTGGGCGCGGCCTGCTCCCATGGCGGCTGCGTCTTCCATGCGTCCGGCGCAGGCGCGGGAGCCGCCGGCCGGCTGTAACGCGGACCCACGGTGCATCCGGCTGCCAGACCGAGCAGCGCGAGAACGGTTGAGATTGCGGCTCGCTTCACGATCCGCTGCCTTTCTGTTGGTTCGCCGACGGCTGCGCCACGTTGACCTGCTGCCCGTCTTCGAGCGAGTCCGGCGGGTTGATGACGACCTGGTCCGTGGGCGAAACTCCGCCGAGAACCTCCAGCGTCGCGCCGTAATCGCGTCCTATATTGATGGGCCGCAACTGTACTTTGCTGTCGGGACCAATGACGGCAACCTGCGCACCCTCGGTGCGGAACAGCATCGCATTCACCGGAACCGTGACCTTATTCACGCCGTTGCCCACGGCAAAGTGAACCTCGCCGAAGGAGCCCGGCAGCAAACGCCCGTCCTTGTTAGGCACATCGACCTCCGTCAATAGAGTGCGCGTGGTGGGATCGATCGCCTCGGCAGTGCGGGCCACCGTGCCGTAAAACTTCTGGCCGGGAAACTCTTGTAAGGTGACAGCAGTCTTAGCGCCTACCTTGATGAACGGCGCGTAGGCCTGTGGAACGCTGGTGTAAACCCGCAGCGGATCGACCCGCGCAAGGTCGAACAGCTCGCGGCCGGCGGCGCCGGCTCCAGCGTTGATGAGCGCGCCGGGATCCACGTTGCGCTTGGTGAGCACACCGGAGAACGGCGCGTAGACTTCTTTGAAGCCCTCAAGCTGTTCGAGGCGGCGGACGTTGGCATCGGCGGCGGCCAGGTTGGCCTGGCTCTGCTTGTATCCGCTGGCTTGCTGGTCGGCTTCCTGCGCGGAAACCGAGTCGGTCTTACGCAGGTTCTCCCAGCGATCGGCGCTGATTTTAGCCAGCTCCATTTGCGCTACGATCTGCAGACGTGCAGCCCGGCTCTGGTTCAATTCCTGATCAACTTCAGGGGTGTCGATCTTGGCCAGCAACTCGCCTTTGGTCACTCGACTGCCAATGTCCTTGTACCAGTGCACCAGGTAGCCGCTGGTGCGGGCATAGATCGGCGATTCCTCGAAGGCCTGCAAAGAGCCAGGCAGCACCAGGTCTTCATCAGGTTTTTCCGACAGCGGGTGAACCACGGCGACCGTCGGCACAGTTTCAATTTCCGTCTCCTTGGCCAGCGCGCGCTCGTGGCTCATGTGACTCCAGAGCGTGAGCGCGCCGGCAATGAGCAGCACCAGCACCAGCACGCCGACGATCATCAGAGCTTTGCGCGGCGGCGCGGGTGGAACCTCGGGCGGTTTCTGAATGCCTGGAGGCTGGTGCCTGGAGCGCTTTTGGATCTCTTCGATCTCCTCGTCACGCTGGGCCTGAGCACCCAGCGCATGAGGCTGTTCTTTCTCGCTCTGCTGTGACGGACGCGTACTGCCGGCTTGCCCGGACTGCTGCGCGTCTCCCAGCGTTGGTTTGGTTTCGTTCTCTACGCTCATGCTCGACTCCGATTCTTGCGAAAACTGTTTATGCGGTTACGCCTGCTCTTGGCGCGCGCTTGGCTTCCCGGCGGCCATGGAACATGGCAAACACGCTAGGCACAAAAAACAAGGTGGCGACAGTGGCAAACAGCAGTCCACCGATGACGGCGCGACCCAGTGGCGCGTTCTGCTCGCCGCCTTCGCCGAAACCCAGAGCCATCGGAACCATTCCGATGATCATGGCCAGTGCGGTCATCAGCACAGGGCGCACGCGGGTATATCCGGCGGCGACCGCGGCCTGCACGGCAGGGATGCCTTCGTCCATCTGTTCACGCGCGAAGCTGACCATCAGGATGGAATTTGCGGTGGCAACACCCATGCACATAACCGCACCAGTGAGCGACGGCACACTCAACGTGGTGCGGGTCAACAGCAGGAACCAGCAGATTCCCGCCAGCGCACCCGGCAATGCGGCGATGATGATAAATGGATCAAGCCACGACTGGAAGTTGATGACGATCAGCAAATAGACGAGAAGAATCGCTCCGACCAGTCCCACTCCTAAGCCGATGAACGACGAGCGCATGGTGACCACCTGCCCGCGCACCACAAGGCGAGTGCCGCGCGGCAAATGGCCGTCGAACGTCTTAAGCACCTTGTAGGTGTCCGCAGCGACCGCCCCCAGATCGCGATCCTGCGTGCTGGCGTAAACGTCGATGACCTCCTGCACGTTGTAGTGGTTCACGGTAGCGGGCCGCACGACCGGAGACAACTGCACCAGGTTGCCCATTAACTGCGTACCCTGCTGCGAAGTTACCGGGATGGTCATCAGATCTTGCATACTGGTGATGCGGTATTGCGGCGACTGCACAGCCACCTGGTAGGTAACCTCGTTGCGTGGGTTGAGCCAGAAGTTCGGCGACGTCTGAAAGCTTCCGCTCAGCGAAACCAGCACGCTCTGCGCCACGTCGCGTGCCGTAAGCCCCACCTGCGTAACCCGCGTGCGATCAATGTCCATGTAAAGCGTGGGGAAAGAAAGCAACTGCTGCACGTGCACATCGGCTGCGCCCGGAATGTGCCGCATTTTGCTGGCAATCTGCTGCGCGATCAGATAGCTGCTTCCCATATCCGTGCCGACGACCTGCACATCGATGGGCGCGGGCAGACCGAAGTTCAAAATCTGGGTAACGATGTCGGCCGGCTGGAAAAAGAACTCCACGCCGGGAAAGCGCCGCGGCAACACTTCGCGCAGATGCCGCATCAATCCCGCCGTGGGAGGGTGATGCTCGGGGTCAAGTGCGATCAGAATCTCGGCATCGCTCGTGCCAATGGTTCCATTGGAGCTGTAGGACTGGTTGATGCCGGAGTTGGGGAGGCCGATATTATCGAGCACTGTCTGCAATTGACCTTTGGGAATCTCCTGGCGCAGCGTAGCCTCAATTTCATCGCAGAGTCTCGCTGTCTCTTCGACGCGCAAGCCGGGACGGGCGCGCACATGCAGGCGAAGTTGGCCTGCATCCACTTGCGGAAAGAAGTCTTGTCCCAGGAATGTGAATAACCCGAGCGAGAGCAGACAAAAGACCAGGAAGAAAAGCACGAAAACGCCGCGGTGCTCGAGGGTGGTTTCCAGCAATTGCTCGTAGCTGCGGCGGAAATCTTCGAACTTGCGCTCAAAGCCGCGCTGGAAGCGGCCCAGGAACGACTTAGGCGCTTCCGCGCGATGCTCGTGCCCGCGCATGATGAACATGACCAGCGTGGGGATGAGGGTTCGTGAGAGCAAGTAGCTGGCCAGCATGGCGAAGCTCACAGCCTCGGCCAGCGGCACGAACAGGAACTTCGCCACGCCTGCCAGGAAGAACATGGGCACGAACACGATGCAGATGCTGAGCGTGGAGACCAAAGCCGGCACGGCGATCTGTTGCGCGCCGTCAAGGATGGCTTGCCTCATCTCCTTGCCCATGGCAAGGTTGCGCTCAATGTTTTCGATTTCCACCGTGGCGTCGTCCACCAGGATGCCGACGGCAAGCGCCAAGCCCCCCAGGGTCATGATGTTGATGGTTTCGCCGAGGGCGCCCAGCATGATGATCGAAACAAAGATGGAGAGCGGGATGGAAACGCATATGACGATCGTCGGACGCCAGTCCCCAAGGAAGATGAGGATCATGACGGCGGTAAGAAGTGCCGCGATCGCCGCCTCGCGCACCACGCCCCAGATCGACGCCCTCACAAACAGAGACTGGTCAAACAACGCGGTCACCTTCAACTCGGGTGGCAGGGATTGCGCCGCCTGCACAACAATGTTCCTGATCCCAGCGACAATTTCCAGAGTGGAGGCGTTGCCGTTCTTGTAGATCGACATCAGCGCTCCGCGGTTTCCATCCTGACGCACAATGTTGGTCTGCGGCGAGAAGCCGTCGCGTATGTGGGCCACATCGCGCATGTACAGCGTGGAGCCGTTGGTGGTCTTGACCGGCAGGTCGTTCAATTGCGCGATGGTCTGCGGCGTTCCGTTCATCTCGACGTTGTATTCCGTAGGGCCGAGCTTGACCGTGCCGGTGGGAAGGACAATGTTCTGCGCGTTGACGGCATTGACAATGTCGTTGGGCGAGAGCCCGTAAGCCTGGAGCCTCGGCAAGTCCAGATCCACCTGAATCTGGCGAATCTTACCGCCGTAAGGATACGGTGTAGCCGCCCCCGGCACCGTGGCCAGAAAATTACGCAGGAAGTTCTGGCCGAGATCGAAGAGTTGCTGTTCTGGAAGAGTCTTGCTGCTCAATCCGAGCTGAACGATCGGCGTAGTGGAGGCGCTATAGGAGATGACCAGAGGCGGCACCGTACCGGGGGGAAGGCCGCGCAAAGTAGTCTGGGCGATCGCGGTGATTTCTGCGACGGAGCCCTGTACGTTCGTCCCCGGGCGGAAAAAAACTTTGATGACGCCCAAACCGTTTACCGACTGAGACTCCGTGTGCTCGATGTCGTTGACCGTGGTCGTGATGCCGCGCTCCGAAGGGGCCACGATACGGTCAGCCATGTCCAGCGGCGCCATGCCGGTATAGGACCAAACCACCGAAACCACTGGAATGTCGATATTCGGAAAGATGTCAACGGGAGTGCGGGAAGTCGTGACGAAGAACAAAATAATGATGACGATCGCCATTACAACGAACGTGTAGGGACGTCTGAGAGCTAATGCAACAATCCACATCGGCTAGGCACGACTCCAGAGTTTCGAGTGAATCAAAACGGGGTTGCACGGCACGGTGCAAAGAGAATCCCCACAGACGTAAAATTAGATTCGATACTCTGCGTATTGGATTCTAAACACTTACTAATTATATGGTAGGGTTAGACCATGCGCCAGAAATCTCCTGCTCAAAGGAATGGCGACAGAGGCGGCAACAGGCGCTCTCCGGGCCGTCCGCGTAGCGAACAAGCCCGTGTTGCCATCCTGCGTAGCGCATTGAAACTGTTGGGAGACAATGGCTTTTCCGATCTGACGATCGAATCCGTGGCGGCCCACGCCAATGTTGGGAAGGCAACGGTTTACCGCTGGTGGCCCAACAAGGCTGCCCTTATTGCGGACGCATTCGCCAGCAGCACCACTCGCAAGCTCCGCTTCCCTGACGCCGGCTCCGTGTACACGGATATGAGCCAACAGATGCGCCAGCTCATCAAGATCTTTCGCAGCCGGCGCGGGCGCATTGTCTCTGCGATTCTGGCCGCAGGCCAGAGAGACCGGGACGTCATCGCAGCTTTTCGGGAGCGTTTCCTGAAGCCACGCCGTCAAGAAGCATACGAGACGCTTCGCCGGGGCATTGCGCGCGGCGAACTGCGCTCGGACGTGGACATGGACCTGCTCCTCGATTCGCTCTACGGGCCTATCTACATGCGATTCCTCATACGCCATGACGAGCTGACGCCTGAATTCGTCGACCGTCTTTGCCAGTTGGTGCTGAGCGGCGCCAGGGAAGCATGAATGCGTCACGACTACCAACCACGAGCCTCGGCGCCTAATTCATCACAGCGATTCGACCTTGTACAAACCCCGCCGTTTGTATAAGAATTGTCTTCCTGCCGAACGTTCGATACTTCGTCTCTGGGGGCATTTCCTGTATTTCAGGCCCAACACGCTCACCGAAGCGGTACAGGCGCTTGGCCTCTCCGGGGGGCAAATCTTAGCGGGCGGAACTGACTTTTTCCCTTCCCTTGGGGATCGATCCGTAACCGGGACCGTAGTAGACATTTCGGCTCTGCGGGAACTCAAAGGGGTGATTCGCGAAGCGAATTACATACGAATCGGCGGGCTGACTACCTGGACCGAGATTACGAAGGCGCAGCTCCCGAGATGCTTTGACGGGTTGAAGGCCGCCGCCAAAGAGATAGGCGGGATTCAGATCCAGAATCGGGGAACTGTGGCTGGGAATCTTTGCAACGCATCTCCGGCGGCGGATAGTGTTCCACCGCTGCTTGCGCTGGATGCGGAAGTAGAACTGGTTTCGCTCGCTGGTGCGCGCCGCATGCCATTGGCGGATTTCATCGTGGGCAATCGAAGAACGGTGCGGCAGCCCGGCGAGATTCTTTCCCAGATACTGGTGCCCCGCGCTGCCGAGGACGCTTCGTCAACATTCTTGAAACTGGGTGCTCGGCGTTATCTGGTGATTTCCATTGTGATGGTTGCGGTTGTGATCCAGAAGGATGCAGCGGACCGCGTTCGCGAAGCCCGCGTCAGCGTGGGATCCTGCTCGGTGGTTGCGCGGCGGCTTAGGGAACTCGAACATGCGCTGGTTGGAGCGCCTGTTGAATCTGGCCCGGGGGTGGGGAGTTTGGGTTCGCTCGTCACCGCGGATCGCCTCCAGGATTTGTCACCCATCGGTGACGTTCGCGCGACGGCAGCCTATCGGCATGAAGCAGCGGTGCGGCTGGTGCAGCGTGCGCTTGATGTATGCGCGGAAAGTCTATAGATGGCGACCATCGCTCCCACGCCGGAAACCAAGTGCCTGCTCAAGCTGATCGTCAATGACCGCGAAATCTCTGTGGCTTCGGCTCCAACTAAAAGGCTCTCGCGGGTTTTGCGGGAAGAGCTTGGACTGACCGGAACAAAAGTTGGCTGCGACGCCGGGGACTGCGGTGCATGTACCGTCTTGCTCGACGGAGAAGCGGTTTGCTCTTGCCTGGTCGCAGTGGGTCAAATCGAAAATCACTCGATCGTGACCGTCGAGGGACTGAAATCCAGACCTCCATTGTATGACCTCCTGCAGGCGGCATTTCTTCGTCACGGCGCCGCGCAATGTGGCGCGTGTACGCCGGGCATGCTGGTCTCGGCGACAGCGCTCCTTGAGAAGAATAATTCTCCTTCCGAGGCCGAGGTGATGAATGCGCTGGGCAGCGTGCTTTGCCGCTGCACGGGATATCGGAAGATTATCAACGCAGTGCGGGACGTGGGAGCGAAAAGTACAGATGCTGCGTGCCCCGCAGCAGGTACGTCGGTGGGGGAACGGTTGATCCGTCTGGATGGAAAACAGAAGGTCGAGGGCACTGAAATCTACGGTGCGGACGAAATTCCAGCCGGCGCTCTCACGCTGCGTGTTATCCGATGCCCGTACCACCGGGCGAAATTTCGCTTCGGAGATCTGGAAGCGTTCATCGCGGCTCATCCGGGCGTCGACGCAATTCTCACTTCCAAGGACGTTCCGGGCGACGATTGCTACGGTGTGATTCCGCGTTTTGCCGACCAACCGGTTTTTGCCCACGCGAAAAACGAAGCCAGGCATCGAGGAGAAGCGGTCGCGGCGGTTGTCGGCCAAGCGGAGGCGATTGAAAGTCTCGATCTGGCAAACTTCCCCGTAAGCTGGGAGGAACGGCCTGCGCTACAGACAATCGATGAGGCTCTCGCGCCAGGTGCTCCGCTCATTCACCCGCATCGTGCCCAAAACGTACTCACTCGCGGACGCGTAGAGCGGGGAAATGTTGAGCAGGCGCTGGCACAAGCGGACGTGGTGGTAGAAGGCGAATTCGAAACCGGCTTCGTCGAGCACGCCTGCATCGAGCCGGAAGCGGGATTTGCGCGGCGCATCGGCGACCGGATCGAGATCCAGGCCTGCACGCAGTCACCTTACATGGATCGGGCGGACATCGCGAAACTTCTGGGAATTCCCGCTGACTCGGTTCGAATTATTCCGACGGCAGTCGGCGGCGGTTTCGGCACCAAGCTGGACTTGTCTGTGCAACCATTTCTTGCGCTGGCCGCATGGCGATTGCGGCGGCCGGTGCGCATGGTCTATTCGCGCATTGAGTCGATCATGTGCACCACCAAGCGCCATCCCGCGCGCATGCGCGGCCGTGCCGGCGCGAGTAAAGACGGAAAACTGCTGGCGCTGGATTTCGCTGCCGATTTCAATACTGGCGCTTATTCCTCGTGGGGGCCCACGGTTGCGGCTCGAGTTCCGGTGCATGCTTCCGGACCTTATTTCGTCCCGCACTATCGAGCCCTGACGCGGGCCGTTCACACCAACATCGTCCCCGCGGGGGCCTTTCGTGGCTTTGGAGTGCCGCAGATGGCGATCGCGCAGGAACAACTTTATGATGAACTTGCTAATCGCCTGAGGATCGACCCGCTGGAATTTCGTATTCTGAACGCACTCGACGATCGAACTCCTACCACCACGGGGCAGGTGATGGGAGAAGGCGTTGGCATTCGCGCCTGCTTCGAAGCCTTGCGTCCCCAGTGGAGTGCGGCGCGAGCTGAAGCCGTAAAGTTCAATGCAAAGACACGCGGGCCAATTCGCCGCGGGGTTGGAATCGCCGGGATGTGGTATGGATGCGGGAACACGTCGTTGCCGAACCCTTCTACCGTGCGCATCGGACTGAAAAAGGATGGCAGGATTGCCTTGCACCAGGGAGCGGTCGATATTGGCCAGGGATCGAATACCATCGTGACGCAAATTTGCGCGGATGCGCTGCGCGCGCCAATCGATCGCTTCGATTTGATTTCCGGAGATACTTCCGTGACGCCCGATTGCGGCAAGACCTCCGCATCCCGACAGACGCTGGTTACAGGCAGAGCGGCGCAGATGGCGGGGGAGCACCTGAGGGCGGCCATCCTTCGACTGGTTGGTTCGGGCGGAGACGGGATAGACGCTGCAAGTGGAGAAGCGGCCGTTGAGTTTGGCGATGGCACGCTAACCATCCGGAGAGGCGGAGAACGGTGCAGTGTGTGTTTGCAGGACCTGCCGCTTGACGGGCATGGCTATGTGCTGACCGCGGAGGAAACCTTCGATCCACCCACCAGCCCGCTCGACGAAAACGGCCAGGGTATTCCGTATGCCGTGTACGGATTTGGAGCACACATGGCGGAGATTGCCGTGGATATTGATTTGGGGACGGTGCGCGTTCTGAAGATTGTGGCGGCGCACGATGTAGGCCGCGCCATCAATCCAACTTTGATTGAGGGGCAAATTGAGGGCGGGGTCGCTCAGGGACTCGGCATGGCGCTCATGGAGGAATTCTTTCCGGGCAAAGGCGAGAACTTGCATGACTATTTAATCCCCTCGATTGGAGACATCCCTCCAGTTGAGTCGATCCTGATTGAATATCCGTCTTCTATTGGGCCATTCGGAGCAAAAGGCATTGGTGAACAAGCCGTGATCCCGACGGCACCGGCGATCCTGAATGCGATTCACCATGCTACCGGCGCGCGCATGCGCCGAGTCCCCGCCACACCGGATCGCATACGCGAAGCCATAGTCGCGAACGCTTCCAGCGGCCGAATACCCAGGAAAACTGGAGACGCCCGTGGCTGACGACGATGCCATCCGCTGCGACGCGTGCCCTGTGCTCTGTTACATCAAGCCGGGAAGGACGGGCGCATGCGATCGCTATGCGAACGACAAAGGGCAGTTGGTGCGAATTGACCCGCATGTCGTCCTCGATCGCGCGCTTTCACGCGGCGACTCGGTCGTTCCTTTTCTTGAGCGGGATCGTGAATGGGACGGCAGCATCGTGAGCCGTTCGGAGACTTTTGTCACGGCGATTGGCGCGGGTACGACATATCCCGACTACAAGCCGGCTCCGTTCATCATCTCGTCCGCGGTCCAGGGCGTGGACATGGTCACGGTGGTAACGGAAGGAATCTTCAGCTACTGCGGGGTCAAGGTGAAGATCGATACTGATCGATATCTTGGCCTGGAGACGAATCTGGTGCGGGCGCAAGGCGAGCCGGTGGGGCACGTTACGACGAGCGAGTACGGCTCGCAGATGCTCTCGCTCGGCGGCGTTCGACATCTCACTGGAGGCAGCCGCAGAGAAGGCACGGTAACCTGCGAGACCCTGCTGAGTTTGTGCGACCGGAAGCCAGTGGAACTCAAGATCGACGAAGGCGCCACGGTGGTTGTGCAGGCCGGCAAGCCGCCCATAGTCGATGGCGTGCGGGAAGAGCGTATGCGCGTGGGGTGCGGCTCCGCCACGATCGGAATGTTCGCCAAGCAATGGCAGGGCAAGGTTGATGAGGTGGTGGTGGTCGACGACCACATCACCGGAGTGCTCTCGGAGCACCAAGCCGGGAAATTGCTGGGCATCCCGGAAACCGGGATCGAGATGAAGGGCCGGCGCTCTACTCCGGGGCGCTATTTTCGGGTCGCCGAGCCGGGCACAGCTTGGGGAGGCACCAACATCGATGATCCTCTATCTATTCTTCGGGAGTTCGATCCGAAAGTTGCCTGGCCCGGACTTCGATTGCTCATGGTGAGCACCACGGGAGAGCACCACGCGTACTACGAACTGGACGAAGCCCTCCGCCCGGTGGAAAGAGAATTGCCCGCCACACTTTCCGAATCGGTAGCCCGGATCAAAGAGAATTGTGAACCAGCTCTGTCTACCGTTCTGTTTATGGGCGGAGCAGGAGGGTCGTTGAGGGCCGGCGTCACAGAGAATCCCGTAAGGCTGACGCATTCGGTGAGGGACGCGCTGACCCGCGTCACTTGCGGCGGTGCGCCGGTTTACGTGTGGCCCGGAGGTGGGATCACCTTTATGGTTGACGTGAGCCGCATGCCGGAGAGAGCGTTCGGCTATGTGCCCACGCCGGCGCTGGTCGCTCCCATTGAATTTACTCTGAAGCTTACAGACTATTCTGATTTGGGCGGCCACATGGATCATGTTCGTCCGTTGGATTCCGTCCTGCAGAGCAGCGAAAGCCGGCGCCATCTCTCGCCTAACCGGGAGAATCCCTGGCCGCTTTCCGTTACGAAGCCGCCGAAGTCAGATCCGGGATCAAATCAATGAGGGAACAAGCTCAGATAACATTCTTGCCCGATGGCCGCCGGTTGCATCTTCACGATGGACCGATCGATCTGATCGTTCAAGCGTTCGGGAGCGGGGCTGAAATAGAAATTGCGTATCGAGCGGCGGCAGAGCGCTTCATGACTGTTCTCGATGAACTCTGCAGTGAGCTTCAGATTTTGCGGCAGGCGGAGGGAACCGGTGGTCCAATGGCTGAGGGAGTGATTGCGCGGCGCATGGCTGCAGCAGTATTGCCCTACAGCGGGCGTACTTTCATCACTCCGATGGCCGCGGTGGCGGGCGCAGTTGCGGAAGAGATTCTGGAGAGCATGACGTGTGCCGCAACGCTTTCCCGCGCTTACGTCAATAACGGTGGGGACATCGCGCTATATCTTGCGGCGGGTGAGCGTTTTGTGGTGGGAATGGTCGAGCGGCCGGACCGTCCGTCGCTTTTCGGCAAAGTCGAACTGCACTCGACACACCCGGCGCGAGGCATCGCGACCAGCGGCTGGCGTGGCCGCAGTTTCTCGCTAGGTATCGCCGACGCGGTGACGGTTCTTGCAGACCGCGCAGCCATGGCGGACGCCGCCGCCACGGTCATCGCCAACGCCGTAGACTTGCCGGGCCATCCCAACATTACCCGAGTATCCGCCCGCGATCTTGCGCCTGATAGCGACCTAGGCGAGCGGCGAGTGACTCGCGACGTCGGCGATCTTACCTCAGACGAGATTGCCGCGGCGCTCGATGCGGCGGTTCTGGTTGCCCACTCGATCGCCGCACGGGGACTGATTCATTCTGCGGCTTTGCATCTGCGCGGCGACACTCGCATTGTTGGCGTGAGCGTAGCCTCAGGCGAGTTCGGGGCCGAGGCAGAGAATTTCAGCAGGAGTTTGATTCATGCCTGAAGTTCAGATCCGAAAGAAGTTGACGGCTGTCGAAGAAATTTTCCACGAAGGCGGACCGGCTTCGCCGGTGCCGTTGCGGCGCGCGGCCGCGTTGGCCGTGATTCACAATCCTTTCGCGGGTGCGTACGTGCAGGAGATTGCGGGGTTCATGGATGACTTGAAGCCGCTGGGTTTGGAAATGGCGCGGTCGCTGGTGGCCGCGCTGGGCGGAGATGCGAAAGTGGTCGAGGGCTACGGTAAGGGAGCGATTGTGGGCGCGGCGGGGGAGCTCGAGCATGGAGCGTTGTGGCACGTGCCTGGAGGCTACGCCATGCGCGAGATTCTCGGCGATGCGAAGGCGATTGTGGCTTCGACGAAAAAGGTGGGCGGACCGGGGACACGGCTCGATGTTCCGATCACGCATATTAATGCTTCTTATGTGCGCAGTCATTTCGATGCCATGGAAGTTGGACTGGCCGACGCTCCGCGGGCCGATGAGATTGTACTGGCGCTGGTGATGACCACGGGGCCGCGCGTTCATGCCCGAGTTGGAGGGCTGAAGGCTTCGGAGATCAAGGGAGAGGACGGACTGCGATGAAAGCCACCATCCGCAAGATTGTGACGTTCGTGGAGGAGACCAGGATCGAGATGGGAAAGATTATCGATCCTCCAACTCGGCGTGCCGCTGCGGTTGCCGTGATTGAGAATCCTTACGCCGGAAAGTACGTGGAAGATTTGGCTGAGCTGATGACCATTGGCGAGGAATTGGGCGAACTGCTCACGCTGCGAGCGGTTGCGGCTTTGGGCATTCCCGCGACCAGCGTTGAGAGCTATGGCAAGGCCGCTGCTGTCGGCGAAGACGGCGAGCTCGAGCATGCTGCAGCCATTCTGCATCCCAAGCTCGGTACGCCGGTGCGGAGAGTGCTTGGCAAAGGCGCGGCGCTTATTCCATCTTCCAAGAAGCGAGGCGGGATGGGAGTCGTCCTCGACCTACCTCTGGGGCACAAGGACGCGGCTTTTGTCCGCAGCCACTTCGACGGCATGGAGGTGCGAATCAACGACGCTCCTCGCGCCAACGAAATCGTCGTGGCGGTCGCGATCACGGATAGCGGCAGGCCGCTGGCGCGCGTTGGCGGGCTGACCAAGGATCAGATCAAGGGTGAAGACGGTTTGCGGTAATGAGGCGTCGAAGAAGTTAGCGGTTACTGTTTTACGATCTCCGGCACCGTCGTTGCCGGCGGTGTGTTGCGGCTGCGCTGCGCGCTTACGACGCCATCAATGATCACCATCCCAATCCCCGGCAAATCTCCGCGCTGAATGCTTTCCAGCACGGTTTTTCCTGGCGAATGCTGGGCTTTGTCGATCATCACGAAGGTTGCGGCGCGGCCGGGTTCGATCAGGCCGCAGTCGAGATTGCGGATTCTTGCGGTGTTGCCGGTGGCGAAGCAGACGGCGACTTCGGCGGGTACATCTGCGAGAGACGATAGCAGGGAGATCAGGCGCAGGATGCCCAGGGGCTGCACCCCGGAGCCGGCGGGCGAATCCGTGCCCAGAATTATTCGATCCAGTTTCTTCAACTCTCTTGCCGTGCGCAAGGTGAGCAGCGCGGCTTTTTCGTTGCCGTTGTGAACGATTTCGAGAGCTCGCGGCGATTGCTCGCACAGCGCGACGATCTGATCGTCGGGCAGCGCGGTGTGGCCGCCGTTGATGTGGCCGATGACATCGGCATCTGCGGCGAGGACTATATCTTTATCGATCAAGCTGGAGCCGGGGATCGATGGTCCACCGGTGTGAATCGTACTTTGAATGCCGTATTTCCGCGCCCATGCAACCATCTGGCGGGCGGTGGCTCCGTCTTTCACGCTGCCCAGGCCAACCTCTCCCAGCATGGTGACGCCGGCGGAGGCCAAGTCTTTGAAATCTTCCTCGACCATGCCGTGCTCGATCACCGGTGCGCCGGCATGAATTCTCACGCCGCCGGGGCGAAAGGCGGAAAAGGCGCGCTGCGCGAAGATGGCCATGGCTTTCAGGCCGACGAGATCTTTCGGGCGGCCGGGAGTATGAACTTCGCCAGCGGAGATCATGGTGGTGACTCCGCCGTGCAGATAGCTGTCGATCCAGCCGATCTGGTTCTGGCGCGGGGTCCAGTCGCCGGCAACGGGATGCACGTGGCTGTCGATTAGTCCCGGTGCGAGCGTTGTGCCCTTGGCATCGATGACAAGGGTTGCGCCTTCGGGATTGATGTCTTTCTGTTTGCCAACGGAGGCTATTTTCCCGTCGATGGCGAGTACAGTGTCGGCGTCGAAAATTGGGTTCTTCAGATCGCCGCTGAGCAGCAGACCGATGTTGCGGATCAGAAGGCGGGCCTGCGTCTTCGGGGTTTTAGCGGGGTCGTCGTGAGCCATGCGGCGCACCTCTTTCAGCCACGCGCTGAGTCACATAAGCGGCTGTGGATTTCCAGTGTACAAATAGTTCTGGCGGCGGTGTGCGGCAAGCGAGAATTTCGGTAAATCGGGATATCCCCTACCCAACCCCGCGCGATTGGAATCATCAGGTTGGCGGGAAATTTTGTATTGATCCTATGGCCACAACAGCTTACGGGTAAAATCTTGCATTTAAAGGACTTTCGATCAACGATTTTCTCAACCTGTATACCGCTGGCCGTCACGATCATGGACTCATTTTAGAGGGCTCGCAAGGTTAGATGTCACACGGGCTTTCACAGGTGAGAGAGTTAGGGTCAGACTAAAATCATTAAACGCCCTTCGGCTTTGCTCAGGGCAGGCAGGGGAAACAGGGGAACGCAGAGGTTTGCTGCAGCAGGTCGAGAGGAACGGCAATGGTATCTCGCAGTGTGGTTTTCTGGGAAGTGGATACCCAGGCGGATTTTATGCTGCCCGGCGGCAAGCTCTACGTGCCGGGCGCCGAACGATTGCTTCCTAATATTCGCAGGCTCACGGACGCTGCCCGGCAGGGGCGTGTCTTTCTGGTGTCGCACGGGTGCTACCACACGAAGGACGATCCTGAGTTCCAGACGTTTACGCCGCACTGCATTAAAGGGACCGAGGGCGCGGCATTCGTTCCCGAGGCGTTGACGGATAAAGTTGTCACCGTGCCGAACGAGGCAACGGCAACGCTGCCGCGCGACTTTGCCCACTGCCAGCAGATCCTGCTGGAAAAACAGACGCTCGATATTTTTCAAAGCCGGCATGTTGGAAAACTGGTAGAGCGGTTTAGCGAGGATATTGAATTCGTGGTCTTTGGAGTGGTGACGGAATATTGCGTGCGTTTCGCGGCAAAGGGATTGTTGGATCGCGGCCGGCGCGTCTCCGTGGTTCAGGATGCGATCGAGACTTTGAAGGCTGAAGATGGAGAACGCACGGTGGCTGAACTGCAAGGCATGGGCGCAAGATTTTTCAACACTGACGATGCTCTCGCTTTGCTTGATCATTCGAAATAGCCTGTGCAATTCCACGGTGATTTATAATCCAACCCACTGATGAACCTGACTTCTGGTACAAAACTTGGGCCGTACGAGATCGTTAGCCTGCTGGGCGCGGGAGGGATGGGCGAGGTGTATCGCGCCCGCGACGCCCGTCTGAAAAGGGAAGTGGCGATCAAGGTATTGCCGCAAGCCCTCTCACAGGATGCCGAACGGCTGAGGCGTTTCGAGCAAGAGGCGCTCGCCACTGCTGCACTAAACCACCCCAATATTCTCGCGGTCTTCGACGTTGGAACCAATGAGGGCTCGCCTTACGTTGTGTCGGAATTGCTGGAGGGCGAGACGCTGCGCGAGCGGTTACGCAGTGGGGCGATGGCGGTGCGCAAGACTTTGGACTACGCGTTGCAAATCGCGCATGGGCTGGCCGCGGCCCACGCAAAAGGAATCATCCATCGCGACCTGAAGCCGGAAAATTTATTCCTAACGAAAGATGGGCGGGTCAAGATTCTGGATTTCGGCCTGGCCAAACTGACTCAGCCCGATCTGAGCGGAGATGGAGGCGTCGCGCCCACCTCGCTGCCGACCATGACCCACGCCACGGAAGCGGGTGTGGTGATGGGGACGGCGGGTTATATGTCTCCCGAGCAGGTGCGCGGAGTGGCCGTGGATGCGCGCTCCGACATTTTCAGCTTTGGGGCAATTCTCTTCGAGATGATTTCCGGCAAACGAGCCTTTCATCGGGAGACTGCCGCCGATACGATGAGCGCGATCCTGAAGGAAGATCCGGCGGATTTGAGCGAGACCAATCGCAATGTTTCTCCGGCGCTGGAGAGAATTGTGCAGCACTGCCTGGAGAAAAATCCGGAGCAGCGGTTTCATTCCGCCAGCGATATCGCATTCGATCTGGAACATCTTTCCGGGATTTCCAGCACAAGCGCGAGAGCAATGGCAGTTGCGGGTGCGCGGCCAAAGGGCAGGTGGCTGGCCGTGTTCGCTGGTGGGCTGGCGCTCGCGTTCGCGCTGCTTGCTGCCGGATGGTGGCTGGGCCGAGGCAGCGGCCCGGCGGCCCTCGCCGAGTACCAGCAGATTACTTTTCGCAGGGGCTCCATCGGCCATGCCCGGTTCACACCCGATGGCAGCATTGTTTACAGTGCGTCGTGGGAAGGAGCCGAAGATCAACTGTATATCGCCCGCGCGGACGACCCAGGCTCCCGCGAGCTGGGACTGAAGGACGCGGAGTTGCTTTCGATCTCCAAGAACGGAGAGTTGGCCGTCCGGCTGAGGACGGTGTTTTTCGCCGGCTATGCGCGAAGCGGGACGCTGGCGCGGGTGCCGCTGAGCGGGGGAACGCCGCGAGAAGTGCTGGACAACGTACAGGACGCGGACTGGTCGCCGAACGGCGACAGCATGGCGATCGTCCGGTACCTTCCGGAAAACGGCCACTGGCGTTTGGAGTATCCCATTGGCAACGTCTTGATCGACAGCATCAACTGGATGAGCCACCCCAAGATTTCGCCGGACGGAAAATGGGTGGCGTTTGCCGATCATGAGAACAATGGAGGCGACGACGAAGGGTCGATCGCGGTGATTGGCTCGGATGGAAAGGGCAAGGAGAAGAAGCTTTCTTCGGGCTGGTCGTCGATGGAAGGGATTATCTGGTCGCCTACGGGCGAGGAGGTCTGGTTTGCCTCGACGAACCATGGAAGTGGACAGAGCCCGCGGGCTGTAACTCTTTCTGGCAGGTTGCGGACGATCACGAACGTTCCTGGAGGCATGTGGCTGGAGGATGTTCGGAATGGAACAGTGCTGGCCGTAACGCACCAGCAGCGGGTCGGGATCCGGGGACTGGCGCCGGGTGCGAAAGAAGAGCATGAACTGGGGTGGTTCGGCTGGTCGCTGTTGGGCGACATCAGTCCCGATGGGCGCAAGATTTTGTTTACGGAGGCAGGCGACGCAGGCGGGCCTGACTATACCGTATTTCTGCGCGACACCGATGGATCGCCCCCGTCGCGCATTGGCGAGGGTGACGCCATGGCTATTTCGAACGATGGAAAATGGGCGATCACGAAGCCTCCGAAAGGCGGACCCATGAATCTGGTGCCGACCGGAGCCGGCGAAGCGAGAGCGATTACGCATGATGCCGTTAACTACGAATCGGTGCGCTGGCTGCCTGATGGCAAACGAGTGCTGGCGAGTGGAATTGAAGCAGGGCACGGGGCGCGCGACTACGTGATTGATCTAAGCACTGGGGATGCAAAGCCGATCACCCCGGAGGGCATCGCGGGGGTACACCTGTCGCCGGATGGCAGGAGCACGGTGGTATTGGCGTCCGATGGGAACTGGGGAGTTTGGCCACTGGAGGGCAGCGGTATTCATCCCATCCCGGGGCTCGACTCGGTCTACTACGTCATCGGTTGGTCGCCGGATGGAGGATCGGTGTACGCGGTCTCCAGTCGAGCGAACGAGAAAACCGCGAAGGTGTACAGGGTGAACATTGAGACCGGAAAAAGGGAGCTGTGGAAGACCTTCGGGGGAGATACGGAGGGGGTCAGAATAGTTGGCCGGCTTCAGCTTTCAAGCGGTGCGACGGCGTATGCATACACTTACTCGGTGATACTGTCGCAGGCGTACGCGGTGACGGGGTTGAAGTAAAGACGAGGTGAGTGGATTACCCGGCCAGGGTTTCGATGGCTTTTACCGCATCGGCAGGAAGCGCTAGCTGAGAGCTGGCGAGATCCTGCGCCATGTGCTCCGGGCTGGAAGTGCCGGTGAGCGGGAGCATTCCGAGCCTGCGGGCGAACGCAAAAATAATCTGCGGCGCAGTGGCCCCGGAACGAGCGGCGAGGCCTGCGACTACAAGATGATGGAGCACTTCTGGATTCGCAGTGAGCAGCGAAAATCCCTGATACGTGATTTTGCGCTCGTGGCAAAATAGTCGGACTTCGCGGTCCCAGCCGAGGCGGGCGTAACATCGGTTCTGCACGAACGCGGGCGCTTGGGAGTGAACTGCTGCCATTTGCTCAAGCTGGCGAAGTGAAATATTGCTTACTCCGAGCAGGCGCGTGCGGCCGGCATCACGCTCTTTCGTCATTGCGTCCCAAACCTCGGTGTCGGCTTCGGTCCAGTCATAGCGCGATGAGGGTCCGTGCAGCACGAAGCTGTCGACATAGTGGGTACCAAGATGATCGAGCGAGCTGGCCAGCGATTGAGCGACCTGTACGGATAAGGTGGCTGCGGGATCGTAGGGCAGGCGGTGGTCCTGACCGGGCTGATAGGTGAATTTCGTCTGCAGAAAAAGATCTGCGCGTGTGACCACTCCCGCGCGATAGGCGGCCGCCAATCCCTGGCCGACTCCGGCTTCGAAGTAGTGCCGCCGCTGGTTGGCTGTGTCGATGCCCCGAAAGCCTGTGCGGAGCGCCAGCTCTACTAGGGCCGGGGTGCGGTCTTCCTTCCAAGCCGTGCCGTAAAGAAAATCGGGAACGAATACAGGTTGCGGAGTTGGCATGCGCTATTTTGCCATGACCGCGCGATACTCGATATGCATTACGGCTTCGCGCTCGCAGTGGCAGCCTGCGGATTCTTCACGTAAGTGTTGAGCCAGTTGTTCATCTCCCAAAGCATGTGGAGGACGGACTCACGGGCCGCATAGCCATGCGATTCCAGAGGCAGCAACACAAAGCGCACCGTGCCACCCTGACCTTTGATGGCGCTAAAGAGGCGCTCGCTCTGCATGGGGAATGTGCCGGTATTGTTGTCGGCCTCGCCGTGGATCAACAAGATGGGTGTCTTGATCTTGTCCGCGTACGAAAATGGGGACATCTTGTAATACACTTCGGGCGCCTGCCAATACGTGCGGTCCTCATTTTGAAATCCAAAGGGCGTCAGCGTGCGGTTATAGGCTCCACTGCGCGCGATGCCGGCCTTGAACAGGTCGCTATGAGACAGCAGGTTTGCAGTCATGAACGCGCCGTAAGAGTGGCCCATTACCGCGACCCGGTTGCGATCGGCCACGCCGAGGCGCACGCCTTCATCGATTGCAGCCTGAGCGCTGGCTACTAATTGTTCTACGTACGTGTCGTTCGGCTCTACCTTACCCTCGCCGACGATGGGAATCGTTGCGCTCTCCAGCACTGCGTAGCCCTGCGTGGCAAAGGGCACGGGCGATCCCCAATACAAGAAGGGAAATTCGTATGGAGACCCGCTGATCTGTCCGGCCGCCGCTTTCGTTTTGTATTCCGTGGGATACGCTTCCATCAGAGTTGGCAGCGGACCGTCTCCGCTTTTGTAACCTGGCGGAAGATAAAGATTGGCGCTCAGCTCAACTCCATCGGAGCGCTTGTATTTGAGAACCTGCTTTTTCGGCAGCGGTGAATTGCCGTACGGATTGAGAAATTGCGTAACCTGCTCCAGGGAATTTTTGGCGACGTTCTTCAGATAGTAGTTCGGGCTGACTTCCGGAGATTCTCGTCGAATCAGAATGGTGGGAGCGGCCGCGTCCAAAACTACGGAAGGTGATTCAAAGAACGGCGCTGCCGATTGCCATACCCGCACGGTCTTAACCGCAAGAGTCGTCGGGCCGGCGTTGGCGTTCGCCAGGCTCAATACGGAAACAAACGGTTGGTCTCCATCCGGCGAAGCTCCTTCGGCGTGCAGGTACAAGCCTGTCCCGTCAGGCGTTAACTGCACAATGGATTTTCCCGCTCCGTTCATTACTTCAAACGGTTCGCCAGGATCGTGATAGTGATCTTCAAAGGAACCTTCGAACAATTTCACTTCGGTTCCAGGAGCAGCCGGAGATACTTCGAGCATGATCCGCTTACGATCCTTCCAGCGCTGCTCTTCTACGATTGCGACGCGGTCGTTTCCCCACTCCATGCTTCTGAAGCGCAGAGGAAGCTCGGCAAGCTTTTGCGGTGGCGCCTCGAAAGGCGCATCCTGTATGAATAGCCGGTCGCGAACCGGCGCTTCCTTCGTTGGATCTCCGCCATCGGCCGCTTCTGCCCAGAAGACTGTCGATGGCGCATCGCTGCGCCATTCGAAGTCGCGAGGTCCGGTTTCTACAGCGTCGTGAATGTTTGGGATCGTATCTTCGAGAGGCTTGTCGGCAAGTTGCTTGACGTTCCCGCTTTTCAAGTCGACTACCGAGATTCTCTCGGGAAACATGTAGAAAGGCAGCAAATAGGAATAAGGGGGATGGCGTTCGTCGAGCAACGCATAGCGCCCGTCAGGAGAAGCGGAGGCGCTCTCTACTATGCCGGGTTTGCCGACGGGTGCGATTCTGCCGTCGAGCCCGACCACTACCACCTGAGAGGTTGCATAGTAGTTGAAAATAGCCTCGTCTTCGGGATTCTTCAGCAGGTCTTGAAACGTTGGCCCCGGTGTGACTCGCCCGAGATTCTCCTGGATGACGGGCCCTGTTGGCACGGCGCTGCGAGCGGGCGCGGCTGCTCTGCCTTTCGGCACAGCCTTGCAGATCAAGCTTCGGCTGTCTCCCAACCATTCACACGGTCGGCCGAAAATTCCATTCAGCGCAAGATCGGGCACACGCCGCGCTTGCGCCGAGGCTACGTCGACGACCCAGAGGCTCAATCCGGCATCCTCCGGCGCATCGCTGACGCTCACGAAGAAAATGTGACGGGCATCCGGCGACCAGCCGGCAAAGCGAATCTTCGCGTCCGGGGGCGGGCCGGCGATCGGCCGCTCCGTGCCATCGGGCAGGGCTTTTAGGCTCAAGGCGGTGACATAGCGGCCGCGGCTGGGTCCGTTAGTTTTGGGATTGAAGCGTAGACCTGCCAACCGCAATTCCGGCTGAGCCAGATCGGCTATCGAGGGCAAACCCGAAATCGCTTCCATGAGCAGCCATCGGCCGCTCAGCCCACTGCCGGGAGAGACTTCCACGCTGGGCGTGGGCCGTATGTCCACCAGATCGATGAGCGCCTTCGGTGGTTCCTGATACTTGAGGCTGGTCTGAGCTTCGACTGCGCAAAGTATTCCGGCAAGAAACAGCAAGAGAAAGAAGAATCGACAGAAAAAGCATCGCGCGTTTGCGAACTTCAGCCTGAGACCAACTACGCCGCAAGTGTTCATTCAACCTGGCCGCCTTGTCGTGGATGTCAATAAATGTAGCGACGTACATTGTCTCCTCAAGAGTGATGCCGCACAACTCCTTTTTGTTTAGCCGATGCGACGGCTCAGAGTCATTCTGTGGTGAGGGGTTTTTCTTTTGTGATCGTTCCGGATTCCGGGAGGTGTTTGCGGGCGGGGCGGAAGTGCACACGCCCGCCTACGCGGCCTGCGAGGTTGACGGTTGCTTCACCCTATGCGAGCAGGTTTAGGCCGCTCTGGCTTCCATATACGCTTTCTAATATGGAAGTTGTAAGGTCAGGGGCGCTGGAGGCCATCGGCAGTTTGGTTCGAAAACTTTAGAACAATTCTCAACCAAGTTGAAGCCGTAGCGTTGCCTCGCTCGGTGATTCAATTCAAATGATTGCTCTGCGGACTCGTGTCTGCAGGCGGTTTCTTGTGTTCTTGCTGACACTGTGTGTCTCGCGGTTTACATCGTCTTGAGCGGTGACCTCTGGAAATCCTTGGAAATCCCCCATTTTCTGGGGTATCCAATTTTGGTGCGTACCTTGCTTTCTATTTGCAGCGTCGGTTTCGCAGTTTATAGTGCAGTGTTCAGAAAGCAGGAGTCATGAGACGAACATCGCTCGTCTCTGTCCAAAGCGCAGTAGCGGCTGGCTTCTTCCTGGTGCTTGTGCTCGGAGCGGTCGTGGTGTGGCGGGCCTCGCGGGCACTGCATTCGGCTGCACAAGATGTCCGTTCGGAACACGAGATCCTCTTTCTGGTTCGACCGCTTCCGGCGGTGAACACCGATTTCGAGCCGATCAGCTCTCCCGCTGTATTTTTCCAGGCCGCGCATTTCCAGGATCATCTTTATGTGGCCGGCCCGGCAGGACTGCTCGAATATGACACGAGCGGGGGTCTGCTCCGCCAATACACCGTCGGCAGCGAATTACCTGGATCGCCGCTGATTGCGCTCGCTCCCGCCGTTCTGGCCGACGCTCGTGAACCCGAACTCATCATTGCGACCGCCAACGACGGACTGCTGGCTTTCAATGGGCGCGCCCTTCGGCAGATCTTGCCCTACGACTTCGATACGCGCGCCATCACCACGATTATGTCGTTCGCTTCCGGTCATCTTCTTATGGGGACCAAGAAGAAGGGCGTTCTGGTCTACGACGGGAAGCGGATCACGGTTCTGCACTCCACGTTGAAGGACAAGTACGTGACCGCGCTTGCGGGCAGCGAGTCCGATCTTTGGATCGGTACTTTGGCCGGAGGCGTGCTTCACTTCCATGCGGGTGAGACTGACAGCTTCGCCGAAGCCGAGGGATTGCCCGATCCGCAAGTCACATCGCTCGCCGTGGCCGGTGACAACACATACGTTGGTACGCCGCTCGGCGTAGCGGTCTTCGATCGTGGACGGTTCTCCCGGGTGCTTGCGCCCGGAGTGTTGGCCACTGCGCTGTTCGCAACTCGCGACCAGCTTTACGTTGGCTCAGAAGATCAGGGGATGATTTCGGTTCAGCTCGCGGGGCGCCGCCCGAATCCAAACGCCGGGCAAGATTCGCAATTATCCGAAGTGCGGCAGCTTTTTGTTTCCGGGGACACGATGTTCGCGGTGGCTCGTAACGGGCTCTACCGCATGAAGCCTCGCGAATTCGGGTGGCAGCGAGTGCTGGAGGCAGGCGCAGCCATCCTGAGCGATCGCAATATTTCCGCTTTGGCAACGGATGGGAGCGGCCGGCTCTGGGTTGGGTATTTTGATCGGGGCCTCGACATTCTTACCGCCGATAGCAGCCGCGCCACCCACGTCGATGACGAGCATGTGTTTTGCGTCAATCGAATCTTTCCCGATGCGAGGGCCGGCACAATCGATGTGGCTACCGCGAACGGACTCGTTCGCTTCGACAATGCCGGCAACGAGCAGCAGGTGCTGACTCACAGCGACGGACTTATTGCCGACCATGTGACCGATGTCGCCGCCTACCGCGATGGGCTTGCCCTCGCGACTCCCGCCGGACTCACCTTCCTCGACGCCACCGGTGCGCGGAGCATGTATGCATTTCATGGTCTGGTAAATAACCATGTCTATGCGCTCGGCGTTTCCGGCGACGAGCTCATGGCCGGCACGCTCGGTGGCATCTCCGTTCTTGACAAAGGCAACGTAGCGGCGAACTACACCACCGCGACTTCGAACCTGAAGCACAACTGGATCACTGCGGCGGTTCCGGTCGGCGGCGAATGGATGGTCGGCACCTACGGGGCAGGCGTTCTTGGGCTTGACCGCGCTGGGCATTTCCATTCTTTCGAGAAGGCTTCCGGACAATTTGAAGTAAACCCGAATGCAATGCTGGTAACTCCGGATTATGTTCTGGCGGGCACTTTGGGAAACGGTTTGTATCTCTATGATCGACAGTCCGGGCGCTGGTCCGTGATCGACAGCGGATTGCCGTCTTTGAACGTGACCGCACTTGCTCGCGGCAATGGCTATATCTACGTGGGCACTGACAACGGGCTGGTTCGTATTCCAGAGCAGAAACTGCGCTCATGAAAAATCTCATCTTTTCGATTCTCATCTCGCTCTTGACGTCGACACTACTGTTTGCCGACGCGGGCATTCTTATTCCTCGCGACAAGCAGCAGCCCGATCCCGCGATCCTCTCGCTCGAAGAAATGGAAATCACGATCCGCATCGACAATGGCGACGCCCGCGTGTTCGTGCGCCAGGTGTTTGCCAATCACACCGGCGGCATTCAGGAGGGCAACTACATTTTCGCTCTGCCCAGCCACGCTACGATCTCCGATTTTGCCACGTGGGACGGGCCGGTGAGGATTCCCGCCGTTATTCTCGAACGCAAGCGCGCCGAAGAGATTTACAACCAGCTGAAGCAGCAGTCGATCGATCCCGGCCTGCTGCAGATGGGGGAACGTGGCTCCGAAGAAGCCAAGCGCACGTCTGTTTTCAGCGCCCGCATCGTTCCGATTCCAGCTTTCGGAACGAAACGGCTGGAGATCGAGTATCACGAATCGATTCCGGTGGAGAATCTGAAGTCGTACTTCGCCATCCCACTGCGACCGGACGCATATCAGGCCCAGGCCGCGCGCCATCTTCGCATCAATTTCGAACTGCACACAGCGCATGCCATTCGCAACTTTCAGGCGCCCGCAAAGAACTTTCCACTGCAACTCGAGCAGAACACCGCTCACCTCGTCCAAGGCCATTTCGAAGGAGAGAACGTCAACCTGGGCGAGGATTTCGTAATCACTTACGATCTGGATCCCGCGGCGGCGGATACGCTGCAGATTCTGACGTATCGCAATCCGGTTAGCGGGCAGCCATCGCCAACCGAAACCGCGCCTGTTCGTACCACGAACGAGCCCGGCTTTTTTGAAGCGGAAGCTTTGCTCGGACCCGGGACGGGGTCCGCTCCCACCGCAAGCGCAGCCAGCGGCCCTCCCAAGACGGTTATCGTATTGTTCGATACATCGCTTTCCATGCAATGGGAAAAATTAGAGCGCAGCTACCAGGCTCTGGAAACGCTGCTGCGAACGCTCCGCCCCACCGACCATTTCAGCCTCGTGGTCTTCAATTCGGAAACCCACGCGTTGCCGCTCAGTGCTGCGAATGGCGGCAACGTCCAGCACGCAATTGATTTCGTCCGCGCCAGTCGATTGCGCGGTGGCACCGATATTCAACGCGCGCTCCAGGCCGGACTCCAACAGGCTGCAGATCCTGCGGCGTCCAATGCTTATCTGGTGATTCTGAGCGACGGCGGCGCGACCCGCGGTCCCATCACGAACGGAAAACTTGCAGCGTGGTACGCCTCGGCGTGGAAGCAACTCCTGGAGACTCAGCGCCCGCGTACTTACATTCTCGCCGTCGGCGACGATGCCAACTTGCCGCTATTCCGCATGCTGGAACGGCAGGATGGAGTGCTCGAACACGTGCTTTCGACCGAGCCCATGGAGTTCAAGCTGAACTCGTTCCTGTCGAAGATCGGCCGAAGTCCGATCGGGCAGTTGGATCTTGCGGTCGTGCCGGAGAGCGCCGTTGATACTGTCTACCCGCTGCAAGCCGCGACTTTTTCCGGATCGCTGGCTTCGTGGGTCGGACGTTACCAGAAGCCGCAGGAGAACGTCACCTTCGCGGTGCGCGGCTTGCGCGACGGGTCTCGTGTAGAGCTGACGGGGAAAACTAACTTCCCGCGCGAGTCTTTCGATCACCCGCAACTGCCTCGTCTCTGGGCTCGAGCTCGCGTGGATGCGCTGCTCGAGAAGATCGAGCGCGAAGGCGACGATCAAGCCACCATCGACGAGATCATCCGCCTGGCGCGCCAGTACAAGTTCGTTACTCCCTACACTTCGTTCCTGGCTGTGCCGCGTGCGTTGTTGCGTCCACGCGTCATTCGGCCTGGCGACCCCATACTTCGCGTCAGAACCGACCCATCGATCACGTCTGTTGTCGCGCTGTTTCCGTTTGGATTGATGCAGCCGCTGCGTCACCTCTCGTCGGAAGATATTTGGCAGACCCGCTTTCTTGCTCCCACTGACATGCAGGATGGGACCTACACCGTGCGCCTCATCCTGCGCGACCAGCTCGGCAGAACGTATCGTGAGTCGAAAACGTTCGTGATTGCCAGCAAGCCGCCGGTGGTCGAGGTGAAGCTCGACCACAAACGCTTCCAGCGCGGGCAGGCGATCGACCTGAAGGTTCACGCGTCGCAGAGCACGCGGACGCTGGTAGCGCGGCTGGATGGTACGGCACCGGTTGAACTCCGCTGGGATCCGCGAGCAGGCGCCAATACCGGCGAGTTGCTCATTCCCGAACAAACCATTCCTGGTTCTTACAAACTGACGGTCACCGCCGAAGATATTGCCCACAACATCGGCACCGGGGAGGTGCAGATTGAAATCCTTCCTTAATTCATCGCGCAGAAGGGTATCGAGCCGGCGCATGCGTCTGCTGGCTATGGCTGTGTTGGTGCTTGCGGCCGGCTCGGCCATCGCTGCTCTGGGCGAGCTGCCCTCGTGGGTTCGCAACATCGAAGGATCGAGTGTGCTGGAGGCTGCTTTCTTCCGCATGATGCCGTTGCCCGGAGGTGCCGTGCCCTTTCGACGTCCTCCGCGCGAGACGCGTCCCGCGCTCTCCGAACTCATCAAGAATCAGCCACGCAATGGCGAACTATATTCTTTGCGCGCTCTGGAGGACCAACAGCAGCTCGATTTCAAAGCCGCTGAATCGGATTGGAAATCCTACGTCGATAACTCATCGGAAAAGATCGAAGCTCAGCTCGCGCTTGCCGACTTCTATCATCGCCGTTTGCGGCCAGCGGACGAGATCAAAATACTATCTCTGGTTGCAACTGCCGCGCCCCTTGCGGCCGAGAAACTCACAACGTCCACGCAACAACGCTCCTGGCAGGCGTTTGAGCGCATCTTCGGCGTGGTGCAAGCTCAGGGCCTCGCAAAAGACGCTTCCATCGCTCAGTACCGCGCCTGGATCGCGCGCTATCCGCAGGAGGAATCGCTTTACGTACGGTTCCTGCAATTTCTGGTTGCGCAAAAAGAATATGCCGCCGCCGGACAGCTGATCGCCGATTACCGCAAGCAGTTTCCGGGCGATCAGGTTTTTCCGGTGAGAGCGAAGGCGATGGTTGAATATCGGCGTGGCTCTGCCCGCGAGGGCTTGGCGGTGTATGAGCAGGAGTTTCAGCCGCTCTGGGACCCCGACTTGGTGAAAAGTTATTTCGATCTGCTGCGCGAGACCCAGAATCTTCGGAAGTTTCTCGACCAGGCTCGCGCCTCGCTGAACTCCGATCCCGAGGACTTGAACGCAACCGCCCGCATTTTCTATTACTACCAGCAGCAGGGCAAGCTTGAGGTGGCGCAGCAGGCAATCGCCGACTTCCGTCTACACAAGGAAGCTAGCAAGTCGCCGTGGACTTCGCAGGAACTCTACATCTGCGCACGGCTTCTGGAAGACATTCATGCCTATCCCGAGGCAGCGCGATATTATTTCGCGCTCTACAACAGCACGGGACGCTCCGACGCGCAGGAGCAGGCGATTGCCGGGCTCACGAATATTTTGCTGACCGCGCCGGAGATGCCGATCCGCTTTGGTTCGGGCGAACTCTCCATGTATCGCGACATCGCCACGATGGATCAGGGGCCCGGCTATTTGAACGGGATTCTTTCTCTGATCCTGAACACAACCGAACCAGCTTTGAATTACTCAACGGAAGAACAGCGCGCGGTGCCTTACTTTCATCGTTCGCGGGCGGCCGAATTGCTGGCGCTGCTCGATGCGAAGTTCCCGGGTTCCGCTCGGCGACCTGGACTTCACGCCGGTCTGCTCCAGTTCTATTCCGCCACGGCGGAAAGCGACGCGGTCATTCAGGGTGGGCGCGACTTTCTTGCGCAGTTTCCGAAGGCTTCGGAGCGTACCGCGGTTGCACTGCTCATGGCTGATGCCTACTCGCGCAAAGGCGATACGGCGAGTGAATTCGCCATCTACGATTCTGTGCTTCAGGAACTCGCATCCCAGGCGCAGAACGTGCCCCTGGGATCTGCGACGGAAGGGATGAATTCGTTTTACTACCCGCGCGGTGCAATGAACGCTGGCATGAATAACGCCGCTGGGGAGGGGGAAGAAGGCGAAGGAGAAGCGGAGGGCGGAGCACAGGGAAATACCGGATCGCGCCGACCGATCGCAGGGGTTTTCCAGATCAGTTCCGCCATCTCACCTGCCCCATCGGCTGGAGCGCGTTCCGCCGAGTACGAGCGGGTTTTGGAGCGGTATCTCGCTCGCCTGGTGCAAATGAAACAAGTCCCGCAGGCGCTGACTGTGCTGCGGCGCGAGATCGACCGCAACCCTGACGACCCCGGCCTATACGAACGGCTCGCGGTTTTTCTTGAGCAGAACCAGTTAGGAGCCGAGCAGGAAGAAGTCTACCGCCGCGCGATGTCGCGTTTCCCGGACCGCTCGTGGTACGACAAGCTGGCGCGCTTCTATCTGCGTCAAAGAAGGAATTCCGACTTCGAACAGCTGACACGCGAAGCCCTCAAGACTTTCAGCGGCAGCGATCTCGAACGGTACTTCTACAACGTCAACGGCGGCGGCCCCGTGCTGTACCTGCGCTTGAATCAGTATGCCAATCAGCGTTTCCCGCACAACCCGGTATTCGTTCGGAATCTTCTCACGGCCTACCGAACGCCCGCGACCACCGACCCGGTTGCCTGGGAATCGTTGTTGCGGCAGCACTGGTTCGAGGAAGCGAACCTGCGCGCTGAGTTCTTCGAATTTCTCTCCCGCACGGGCAGACTGGAAGCGGAGCTGAGTGCTTTGCGCCAGAGTGCGCCGGATGCTGCCAGTTGGGATGGCAATCCTGCCGCCGCCGAATTCCTGGCGAATGCCAACCTGTGGCGTTCGCACTTTGAAGAGAGTGCGCCTGTGCTGCGATCGCTTGCCGGTCAATATCCCGCCGAGTTCGAGATTGCGCGCACCGCTTCGTCCGTGTATCGCTCCCTGGCGTACTTCGATTCCGCCGATACGGCCATCGCCGCCCGGATCGAAGACAATTTGCTTCAGGCCAATCCGGGCAATACTGAGATCCTCGCGCGTGTTGGCGATATCTATGCCGACCGCGATCAGTTTGCGCAGGCCGCTCCGTACTGGGAACGGATTCCACAAGTATCGCCGGGACAATCCGGCGGATATCTCGACGCCGCTACCATCTACTGGGATTACTACGATTTCGATAACGCGCTGCGCCTGCTTAAGCAGGGGCGCGCTCGTCTCGCCGATCCCAATCTCTATTCCTACGAGGCAGGCGCTATCTACGAGAACCAGCGCGACTATGCGCACGCTATCGACGAATACGTAAAAGGCTCCCTCGCGGGCGCCGACGACTCGTCTGCCGAAAACCGCTTGCTCCAGCTTGCGCGCCGCCCCAAGTTCCACGACCTCGTTGATCACAGCACTGCGAGTATCGTGGCATCATCCAATCCCTCTATGCCTGCGATCTATCTGCGGGTGAAGGTGCTGGAAGCTCAGAACCGCAGGCCGGAAATGGAAACGCTCCTCGACACGATGACCAACGGCACAACTTCCATCGAGCAGGCGGAAGACCTGGAAAACCTGGCGCAACAGAAATCGCTCGAAGCTGTACGCCAGCACGCGCTTGAGAAACAAGCCGTACTCACCACCGACCCCGTCGCCCGCCTCGAACTTCGCTATGCGCTGATTCGAATGTATGAAGGCCGCAAGGATCTCGCGTCGGCGCAGAAGAACGTTGAAGCGCTCTACCGCGAGAATCCCAAGATTCTTGGCGTTGTCCGCTCCACGGTCGATTTTTATTGGCGCACCAAGAACTATCCGCAGGCAATCTCGGTTCTGCTGCAGGCCGCCAGGGACGCTTATCCCGAGCTGAGCGCTCAGTTCACCTACGAGGCCGCTCGCAAATCGACCGACGCGAAGCAGTACCCGCAGGCGCGCGAACTGCTCGCGCAGCTATTGAAGGATTCTCCTTACAACGGTGAATACCTTGCGGCCATGGCAGACACCTACGCGCAAGCCGGTGACGATCAGGGTTTGAAGCAGTTCTACACGCAAAAGATCGCGCTGTTCCGGTCTGCGCCGCTGCCGGCGGATGCGCGTAAGGCGCAGGTTGCCACCTTGTGTCGCGGTCTGATTCCCGCGCTCACTCGAATGAAGGACTACGCGGGTGCGGTTGATCAGTACATCGAACTCATCAACAGTTTCCCGGAAGACGACACGCTCGTCACCGAAGCCGCGTTGTATGGATTGCGCTATCAGCGCCAGCAACAACTCGTCGATTTCTATGCGAAGACGGTCGCGCAATCACCGCGTGACTATCACTGGTCCACTGTGCTGGCCCGGCTGCAGACTAATCTGGAGGACTACCCGGCTGCGATTGAGACCTACGCCAAGGCGATCATCGTGCGGCCGGATCGCTTCGATCTTTACACCGCTCGGGCCGGTCTCGAAGAACGGCTGATGCACTTCGACGATGCAGTCTCCGACTACGAACATATCTATCAGCTCGCGTACAAAGATCCGCAGTGGATGGAGAAAATCGCTGCTGTGCGCGCGCGCCAGGGTAAAAAGACTGAAACCGTAACCGCCCTCAAAGCCGCGTTGATCGATGGCCGGCCGGAGAACGCGTCCAACTATTTCGAGGTCGCCCACCGCCTTGAATCCTGGGGGATGCTTGCGGAGGCCCGCACTTTCGTCGAACTCGGAATCAAGACCGCCGGACCTGAACTGCTGGCCTCAGCAGAGAATCAGCCCGGCGCGAAGACCTACGTTCGCATCATGACTCGCCTCCGTCAGCAGGAGCTGGCATACACCAGGCTGCAGAGTTCGCTCGCGGAAGCATCTTCGAACCTGCCTGTCCTGAAAGAACAGGTCGCAACGCGAGGAATCGCCGCCATCACGGATGCCCAGTGGCGGGACAGAGTGCTCCACATGCGCATCGAGACTGCGCGCAACGGCATGGCCGCCGTTCTCACGGAGATGGGCAATACCGTGAACACATACTTCACACCAGAGGAGAGACTCGGCTTTGCGCACTTTGCCGAATCGAAGAAGATCGGCATGAACTTTGCCGACGTCGAGAAGTTTGCGATTCCTCTTGTCCAAAGCGCCGCTCTTGCCGACCAGGAATCCCGATGGCGTTTCGAGGTGATGATGCAGGATCCGAATCGCAATCCGAATTTCTATAGCCGCCTGCCAGCCTTTGTGGGCCTGCAGCGCCGCCGGGGACGTTTTGCTGAACTTGGATCGCAGTTGGAGCAGTTCGCAGCGCTACTGCCCCGAACCAACCACAATGCTCCGCTGCTTGAGGCCGCCGACGCCTACCGCTCCGCCGGCGACCAACAAAATGAGTTGCGAATACTCTCAAACATTTCGGCGTCCTATCTCGACAACACCCACCAGCAGCATCTGTTCCAATTGCTACTGGCGCAGCGGCCAGAGGAGCTGGTCGCGATCAGTTCGGGATGGAATTCCGCAGGCGAAAATGCCGCCAACTTCGCGGTTGCGAACGGAGGATCTGCGCTCGCGCGCAACGCAGTTGTGGCTCGCGGAAAAAGCCGTCCGCCGGTCTGGACCAAGTCGTATCTCGGGCTGGTTGGACTTTACTATGCCGAGCCCGCTGCCGATGTGAACGAAGCATTCCTCGGCGCCCTCGGAGACAAGACGATCGCAGAGCGCCTGGCCACACCGGTTGACCGTGCGCAGCAGCTCGCCGGCGATACTTGGTTCTACTACGGATCCCGCTACGGCGAGTACCTCGGGACCACGAAGCAAAGTAATCCTGAGGACTATCTTCCCGCCATCCTGGAGCAGAGCCCAGCGTCGTCTTTCGGATATTTGACTTTGGCTGACTATTACTTTGGCTCAGGCGACATGGAACACGCTATCGCGGATTACAACCACACGCTCGAACTCTCTCCCAATCGTCCGGATATTCACGGCAGTCTTGCCCTCGTTTATTACAAGCGCGGCGATCGGGCTGCCGCCGTCGGCGAGTGGAAGCAGGTTTTCGCGGCGCTTTTGAAGCAGCTCAATAGTGCGCACGTTCCGGAAACTTTCTGGGAGGACTTCGGGCATACTTGCGATCAGCTGTGCACCCGTCATCTGTATTCGGAACTTAAACCCGACGCCGACGCCATCGTTCGAACTTATCTCCACCACAATGGCACCTACCGCTCGAACGCCATATTGCAACCCGCTTATGCTGCCATCGGTGACCCGGTATCAGCCACAGCGTGGCTGCTCGATGATTCCGCGGCGGCGCAGGATCCCACACAGATTCTGGCTGATGTCATCGACGCGCCCTGGATTCCGCTGCCCCAACGCGCGTTAATCTATCAGCGTATTCTCCAATCCAAGCAAGATGCGCTTGTAAGCCTAACTGGCCTTGAGCGCGACAACGCTCAGCAAGCCCTCCGTTCCTGGCAAGTGCGCTCGATCAAGTACCTCATCCTCACCAAACAGTATGCGTCCGCAGCCGATGCCATTGCGGCTTTATCAAAAGAGACCCGCGAGGCGGAGTCCGCCGCTCTGGTTCCACTCGATCTGCAAGTAGCTGCGCAGCTGGGAACACTGGACTCTAAAATCGCCGGGTATCGCACCGACCCGCGGAACACTCCCGATTCAAGTCTGCTTCGAACCGCGGCACGGCAGCTATTCGAGGCCGGAGACAAGCAGTCCGCGCGCAAGATTCTTGAATTCGTATTTGCTCGCGAGATCGATGAGCACCAGCTCAACGCCGCCAACTTCATGGGCCTCGCGGAGATTCGCCTTGCTTCGGGAGACACTTCTGGTGCGCTCGATCTGCTGCGCCGCTTGGTTCTGGTCGTCGGGAATCCGTTCGAGAACCTCGATCCCGCTGCGGCTTTGCTGGAGAAAACCGGCCACAATGCTGAGGCTGTCGAGTTTCTCGATCAACTGGTCACGTCGGCGCCTTGGGACCCTTCTTACCGTTTGCGTCTCGCCAAAGCCAGAGCGGGCGCGGGGCAGAATGCCGTCGCGCCCGCTGAGGCTCTCGTCCCGATCGCGGCGGGATTGGAAGTTCCTTATGATCTCCGTCTCAGAGCTGCTTCTGCTCTCGCGGGCCAGCGGCACTCCGATCTGGGAAGCGGCGAACTGAACCTGCTTGCCGGAAACGCATCGGCCATCTCTCCAACCGCCGCCGACAAGTTCTACTTCTACGAAGGTCGCATCAAGGCCGCGCAGAACATGGCCGACCCGCGGGCGAAACTCGAACTGCTAAGCCACTGCATCATCGATTTTCCACAGCGAGACGAAGCTCGCATACCGCTGTTCCAGGCGGCGGCGACTTTGCGCTCCGATGAATTTGCTGTTGGAGTTCTGGAACCGCAGCTACAGAAGCAATTCCTCGGCAGTGCTACTGTCTCCGGAGCCGAGTACGAAGAGGAACAAATCACTGCGTCCGACAATGACGAAGCAGATGAAAGCGAATCTACAAACAGCGCTATTCCGCAACCGGCCAAATTCTCCCGTGCGCAGCAAGCACAACTGGCGCAGATGGTCGGCGACGTGATGACGCGCCTGAATCGGCTGGCTGAGGCCGTATCGTATTTCGAAGTAGCGCGTCGCCTGGCGGATTCGCCGGAGCTACGCAAGGAAAGTAGAAGAAAGATTGCAGACCTAAAGGCCATATTGCGGATGCAGCAGCAGAACGCCGGGCGCCATCCCCTGCTGCATGAAGCTCTGGAGCAGGATCGCATCGTTCGGCCGCGGTTGTTGGCTCGCTCCGCTCCTGGGCCTAAGGCAGTCACTCCGAAAGGAGGCGTGAAACCATGAAACGCATCGCCATATTCCTCATCATTGCTAGCGCGTGCGCGGGCCTCGGCTGGACTGGTTACCGTGGAGCCAATCCGGCTGAGGTAACACCACTCTCGAAATTCGTCTCTGCTGGCCCGTTGCTTTACCTGGAGGCCAAGGATTTTTCCGCACTCCTTGCGGACTGGAACGCTTCGCCGCAGAAAAAGCAATGGAGCGAAAGCAGTAACTTCGAAGTCTTTTCCCGCTCGCGCCTCTTGTTGCGCCTTAACGGTGCGGGTGGTCAGTTCGCTGCTGCTGCCGGACTTCCCCCCGACATGAACTTCCTTTCCCAGGTTGCCGGAACTCGCAGCGCTCTGGCCCTGTATGACATCGGGAACCTGCAATTCCTTTACGTCACTTACCTGCCGTCCGCAAAATCCATGCAGACGACGCTCTGGCAGACTCGCGCCAAGTTCGAGCCACGCAGCGCCGGCGGCGTGAACTTCTACGTGCGCCGCGATCCCGAGTCGCAAAAGGAGGCCGCCTTCGCGGTTTCCGGCGACTACTTGCTGCTTGCGACCCGCGAAGATCTTCTGGCGGCCGCTCTGCAATTGATGGCTGGAAGCCAGGATCGCACGGTCGAAAGCGAACCGTGGTGGACGCAATCGATTGCCTCTGCCGGAGAAGCCGGCGACTTGCGGATGGTTCTGAACCTCGCGAAGATTGTTCCCAGTTCGTACTTCCGCACCTACTGGGTACAGCAAAACATCACGGACCTGGGGCAGTACTCCGCAGAGGTCTCCGATTTGTTCCGTTCCAGCAAACAAGACCGCGAAGAGCGTGTGTTGATTCGGAAGGCCGCACCGGACGCGGCGCCGTCTGCGGATGGGCTCGAAGCCGCCGCCGACCTCGTTCGGCTCGTTCCCGACGGTACGGGAATTTACGAAGCGAAGGCGCATCCCTCGGCCGATTCGTGCTTTGATTTGCTCGAGACCAAGCTCCTCGCGCCACATCTAGGCCCGGCACCTGCCTCGCAAATCGCCCCGCAGGTGCAGCTCACTTCAGGTGAAGCGGGTGCAGGTTCCGATCTGGAAACCCGAATTGATCAGTCGCCCGTGCAGCGCTCCATCACGCCACCAAATACATCGGGATTGAAGGATTTCCTTGCCAAAACTCAAATCCTCGCCTCACTTGAGGTGCAATCCACCGAGCGCGACACGGCGGGTGTCTTCGTAAGAATTCATTCCGCGGCTGTGCTTGTCGCACCTTCCGACTGGAACGAGGCAACCGTCCAATCTGCGCTCGCCGGTTTTGTGCGTCCAGGCCTCACTGCCAGCGAACTTGGTGTAGCGTGGCAGCAGAAATCTGGCTATCAGGAACTCGACGGCCTGTGGCCTCTCGTCGCCTCAGTTCGCGGCAAATATCTTCTCATCTCTGATGATCCGAACTTGATGACGGCAATGTTGTCCAACTTCGACCTCAAATCGGATGCGCAACCCGCAGTTTTCATCGCCGGATTCAACCATTCTCATGAGCGCGCCAACTTCGCGCGCTTCGCGGGCGTAGTCGACCGCCCCAACCGGGCTCAATTCAACGTGCCGGGCATGGAGCGGCAACCGCAATTCTTTTCTGAAAACATGGCCAGCCTGAGTTCGACTCTCGCCGCTGTCGGCGCAGAACGCGTCACAGTTCGCACCGATGGCGCGAAAGTCTTGCAGACGGTAACTTACGAATGGTCGCAATGAGAAATCTGGCGCTGCTACTAATCGCGAGCCTGCTGACGACGTCGTCTTCCGAGCGTGCCGCCGTTCCGACGCCGGAGCGCGAGAACCTTCCTCGGAACTTGTTGTTTGCCCAATCGGCCAACCAGATGTTGAATCGGGATTTCCCTAGCAGCGATATTTCGTTTCTGCTACTCGACGCGTCCACAGGCAGAGTGCTGGCCTCGCGGTGGGAAAATCCTGAAGCGCCCATTCCTCTTGGTTCGCTTGTGAAGCCGTTCACCGCGCTGGCATATGGTGAGCATCACGCATTCCGCTACCCGGCGCACATTTGCCGCGGAACCGCTAGCGGTTGCTGGTTTCCGCGTGGCCACGGTGAAGTCGATCTTGTGTCCGCGATCGCATACTCCTGCAACTCTTATTTCAGAATGCTGACCGCAGGAATGAGCGCCCCCGATGTATCGCCCACCGCTACGCGCTTTGGCCTCACACTTCCCGCTCCGGAGACCGCGGGGCCTGCACTTGCGGGTCTCGGCAATCGTTGGCGGATTTCGCCGATGAGCATGGCGCGTGCTTATTTGGAATTGGTCCGCTGGCGCGATCAACCCGGTGTGCGGGAGATTTTCGCCGGAATGGCGCAATCGGCGAGGGAGGGAACCGGATCCGGAGTGGATCGCGCTCTGCCATTTCCCGACGCCCTGACGAAGACCGGTACGGCGCAGTGCACTCACCTTCATCGTGCTCCCGGCGACGGCTTCACCATCGCGATGGCGCCGTCTGACAATCCCCAACTTCTGCTCATGGTTCGCGTGCATGGTGTTCCCGGGGCCGAGACGGCTAAGATTGCAGGACAGATGTTGCGCCGACTTGAGAAGTGACTGGCCTTGCACGGATGAAAATCACAATCGCATTCTTCTCGCTGATTTTCGTAAGTTCCTCGGGTGTAGCCCAGGACGTGCGCGTCGGTGTGTTCGGCCTGTTCCATCCCGATCGACTTGTGGTCAGCGCTCGAACCGGTTCTGCAGTGGTTGTGCATGTCGCAGAGGAGTCCTTGGTGCTGGAGGAAAGCTCGGGTGTGAACATCGCCGACATCCGCGTCAGCGGGGACAACGTTGTTCTGCGCGTTGGAACCCGCATCTTCCATAACCCAAGAATCACCGTTACCAGCCGCAACAACGGCCCCGCCGACTTCAACCTCGCCATCGCCGGTAGGATCACGCGGCACTATCGCGGCACGCTCGAAGTGAAACCTTATGCCCGAGCGCTTACGGCCGTTGTAACCATGGATCTGGAAACCGCCGTGGCCTCGGTTGTGGCTGCCGAAAGCGCGAGCGACACGCCAGCCGAAGCGGTGAAAGCTCTGGCCGTGGCGGCACGATCTTATTTCGCTGCCGGAAAAGGCCGCCACCACGATTTTGATTTCTGCGATACCACTCACTGCCAGTTTCTAAGAGCGCCGCCGGCAAACAACTCCTCCGCCGCGCAGGCGGTCGATGCCACTCGGGGATTGGTGATCGCTTACCAATCCCAACCTTTCGCTGCGATGTATACGCGCAGCTGCAGCGGGCGTACGCTCACTCCTGATGAACTAAGCCTGCCTCCCGCCGCTTATCCTTACTACTCTGTCGATTGCAAGTATTGCCGCGAGCACCCATCGCAATGGCAGAGCCGGCTCTCTTCTGAGGATGCTGTGGCCCTGCGGGGTTCGAACGAGTCTTCGCGGCTAAGCCTCGACCGTCGATTAGGATGGAGCGCCGTCCCAAGCAATACCTTCGTTGTCCGAAGAGAGGGCGAGCAAACCATCCTGCGGGGAGTCGGCCGGGGACACGGTATGGGCCTCTGCCAGGCTGGGGCCAAAGCAATGGCCGAAGAAGGCGCGACTTACCGCGAAATCCTTGCTCACTATTATGCGAATACAGACGTCATCCCGCTGGGCGGTGTTCCGCCACCGCGTCGATTGACCGAACGCTCACGATCACGGCAATTCGACGGATTATCTGTACCGCTAAAGAAGTGATCGCTCGAATTCAAATTGTTGATTCCATGTCCCCACCGACAAATCTGAGGGAAGCGGCTAAGTCATTTTTCTGGTATTGGTTGCTCGCCGTAGGTCGAGATGAGCTCCGGATCGCTCGCGAACCATCGTGGCGGGTTCTTCAGCTTTGCAGCGCCGACGCTGCAGAACATCATTGACGGAGAGACGCAGAACGTCCTAAACTTTAAGCGTTGTGACTTTGCTGAACCATCACGGCCACCATCATCACCATCATGCGATAAGCGTGTCGGTGGAGCACTTCGGATGACGGCCTAACAGCACTAATAGGAAATCCAAGCCCGCTGATGCGAACCTCGCAACAGCGGGCTTTTTGTTTTTGCCGCGAGCGCTCGACGCTCAGGAGATGGACGAAGAGAAGGAGGTTTGGAATGGAGATCGACTTCGACAAGATGCAAGGCCTGGTGCCTGCGGTGATTCAGGACTGGGGTAGCGGAGAATTGCTGATGGTGGGTTTCATGAACCGCGAGGCGCTGGAGAGCACGTTGCATAAGGGTTTCGTCACATTCTACAGTCGCACTCGACAGAAGCTATGGACGAAAGGAGAAACCTCCGGCAATCGTCTGGAAGTTGTGGCAGCGCTCACGGACTGCGACCGCGACACAGTGTTGTTGCGGGTTCGTGTGCTCGGCCCCGGCAAAGTTTGCCACACGGGGTCGAGATCGTGTTTCACGCAGGAACTGCCGTTGGCCGCAGCGTCACGGACTGTGGAAGAGGAGATGCGGCGATGAAACTGCGTCTGGGTATTCCTAAGGGAAGTTTGCAGGAGGCGACGCTCAACCTATTCACGCGCGCGGGGCTGCGCGTCTACACGAGCGCGCGCTCATACTTCGCGGCCACCGACGATCCTGAGATCGAATGTCTGCTCATTCGCGCGCAGGAAATGGCGCGCTACGTCGAACACGGTGCGCTCGACGCGGGTTTAACCGGCCTCGACTGGGTGCTGGAAAGCGGTCTCGATGTGGTCAGCGTCACCGACCTGATTTATGCGAAACAAAGTATGGGTAAGGTGAAGTGGGTGCTGGCCGTGCCGGAGGATTCGGAATTCCAGAAGCCCGAAGACCTGGAGGGACGGATCGTTGCCACTGAGCTGGTGAGCTTTACGCGGAATTACTTTGCCAGCCGCAACGTGCCGGTGCGGGTCGAGTTCTCCTGGGGCGCGACTGAAGTTAAGCCGCCGCTGCTGGCGGATGCCATCGTAGAGATAACTGAGACTGGGAGTTCGCTGCGTGCCAATCATTTGAGAATTATCGAAACCGTGCTGGAGTCGAATACGCAACTGGTCGCGAACAAGGCGGCCTGGGCCGATCCTGAGCGGCGGCAGAAGATCGAAAACCTGGCGGTGATGTTGTGCGGAGCCATGGCTGCTCTGGGCCGCGTCGGACTGATGCTCAACGTGCGGAAACCAGATTTGGCCGCTGTTCTGGGCCTGCTGCCTGCGTTGAAGAATCCCACGGTTGCGCCCTTGGCCGATGGAGAGTGGGTCGCGGTCAATACGGTCATCGAAGAGCACACCGCCTGGTCGCTGATTCCAAAGCTCAAGCAAGCGAACGCGCAAGGGATCGTCGAGTATCCGCTGAACAAGGTGGTGATGTGATGCGGATTCGCATTCTGGACGGACCTAAGAGAGACCGGTTCGTACGGGCGCTGGAGCAGCGCGGCGCGAACGATCTCGCCGAAATCGAACCGGCGGTGCGACGCATTGTAAACAACGTCCGGCGCGACGGGGATCGGGCGTTGCGTCGTTATGCAGAGCGCTGGGATGGGTTGGGAAAAACCGAACCTGCGCGCGTGCCCGAGGCGGAGTTACAGGAGGCCTGGAAGCAAACCGCTCCGGAACTGCGGGACGCCATCGCGCAATCCGCAGCGAACATTCGCCGCTACTGCGAGTGGCAGAAGCCGGAAGAATGGCGGCGCGAGATTCAACCCGGAGTTTGCGTAGGACAGTTGGTGCGTCCGCTGGAATCGGTGGGCTGTTACGTGCCCGGTGGCCGCTACCCACTGCCCTCTACCTTGCTGATGACGGTGATACCAGCGCAGGTTGCGGGCGTTCCGCAGATTCGAGTAGCGTCGCCGCACCCGGCTCAAGCGACTCTGGCGGCTGCCGCATTTCTCGGCGTGCGCGAGTTCTACCGCGTGGGTGGGGCACAAGCAATCGCAGCATATGCTTATGGAACGAAGAGCGTTCCGCGCGTGAACAAGATCGTCGGTCCCGGCAACCGGTACGTGACCGCAGCCAAAAAGCTGGTTGCATTCGATTGTGGCATCGAATTCCTTGCGGGTCCCACGGAGGCGGTGTTCATCAGCGAGACCGGCGATCCAGTTCTGATTGCCTGCGATTTAATCGCGCAGGCGGAACACGATCCCGACGCGCTCTGCCTCATGATTACGAATTCGCGCCAACTAGCTAAAGGTGTGCAGGCAGAGGCGCAGTGGCGAGCGCAGGTTAATTCAATTGCCGCTGAATCGCTCGCCCGTCGCGGAGCTATTCTTTTGGTTGAATCTCTCGAGGCGGCGATCGAGATTGCGAACCGCATCGCGGCCGAGCATCTTACTTTGCCCGCGGCCCTGGCGCAGAAAGTTCGAAATGCGGGTTCGATTTTTCTGAACGAGTTCACCCCGCAGTCTGCGGGGGACTACATCTCGGGTCCGAATCACGTATTGCCGACGGGAGCGATGGCACGCGTGCGGGGCGGCCTGAGCGTGTTGGATTTCGTTCGCGTTATTTCCTGCCAAAAAATCTCTCGCGAAGGGATTCGCCGCATCGCTCCACCGGCCATCGCGCTCGCCGAAGCCGAGGGCCTCCGTGGACACACGGAGTCACTGCGGGTGAGGTGCTCGAATGCTTGAAGCCCGCTCGGCAGTGAAGAGTTTGCATGCCTATCGGCCGCCGCTGGCTGGACGGCAAGGACTGCGTCTTGATTTCAACGAGAGCACGATCGGTTGCTCGCCGCGCGTGTTAGCGCGGCTGCGCTCCCTCGATGCCGAACTGCTGGCACGTTATCCCGAGCGTGAGCCGGTGGAGGCCGAGGTCGCCGATTTTTTCGGACTCGATGCGGCGCAGGTTCTGCTCACGAACGGAGTGGATGAGGCCATTCACCTGCTGTGCGCGACTTATATCGATCCCGGAGACGAAGCGATTATCGTAGTACCGACGTTTGCGATGTATGCCATCTTCGCGCAGGCGGAAGGGGCTCGCTTGATCCCGGTTCATTCACGCGATAATTTTTCCTTTCCCTTGGAAGAACTGCTCTCGCGAATCAGCGCACGTACGCGGCTGATCGCGGTGGCGAATCCTAACAATCCTACGGGCGCGGCGGTTAACTGCGAAATTCTGCTCCAAGTCGCTCATGCGGCGCCGCAAGCGGCGGTGTTGGTGGACGAAGCCTATTTTGAATTTCACGGTGAGACTATGCTCAACCGTTCCGCGCGACCGCCAAATCTCTTCGTAGCACGCACATTCTCCAAGGCGTACGGATTGGCTGGTCTTCGTATCGGCGTTCTCGTTGGAGATGCGGAACAGATGGCGATGGTGCGCCGCGTCGCTTCGCCGTACAACGTGAATGCGGTTGCGTTGGCGGTGTTGCCGGAGGCGCTTCGCGATCAGAAATACGTCGAACATTATGTTGCCGAAGTGGAGAACGGCCGCGGAGTGTTGGAGCAGGAGTTCAAGACTCTTGGCCTCCATTACTGGCCGAGCCGAGCCAACTTTGTGCTCGTGCGCGTTGGTCCAGCCCACGCGGAATTCATGCAGGCCCTGCGGGCGCGGGGAATCCTGGTGCGCGACCGGAATTCCGATCCGGGATGCGAAGGCTGCGTGCGCCTGACCGTGGGTTCAAACGAACATACGAGAACTCTGATTAACGCGCTGCGCGATGTGGTCAGGGAACTCAGGGACTATCGCGAGGTGGGAGCGTGAGGAAGGCGAAGCTGCACCGCAAGACCGCGGAAACCGAGATTCGGATTGCGCTCACGATTGAGGGCCGAGGAAAGTACGAGGTATCAACCGGAATTCGTTTTCTGGATCACATGCTGGAACTTTTCACCCGGCACGGCGGATTCGATCTGAAACTGGCAGCAGTGGGCGATTTGGACGTGGATCAGCACCATACCGTGGAAGACGTAGGGATTGCTCTCGGTGAAGTCTTTGACCGCGCCTTGGGAGATCGCCGAGGAATTTTGCGCGCGGGTTATTTTGTCATGCCGATGGATGAAACTCTCGGTTTGGCGGCGGTCGATTTCGGCGGACGGTCGGCCGCGGTCGTCGACGCCAAAGTTCGTGCGGCGCGCGTAGGAGATCTGCAAGTGGAATTGGTGAGCGATTTTTTCGAAGGCTTTGCGCGCGGCGCACGCGCCAATGTTCATGTGCGCGTGCTTTATGGGCGCTCCAGCCATCACAAGATTGAAGCTATCTTCAAAGCTTTCGCACGGGCTTTGCGCGCGGCGTGCTCGCGCGATCGCCGCCTGGGCTTGATGCTGCCGAGCACCAAGGGACTTCTATGATCGCGATCGTGGATTACGGCGCGGGCAATCTGAACTCGGTCAAGAAGGCGTTTGATTTTCTCGGGGCTGACGTTGTGGTGACGGACCGGCGCGAGATCGTGGAGAACGCGGACAAAATCGTCCTGCCTGGGGTGGGACATTTCTCGTCTCTGCAAACTCTGAGCCGCACGGGTTTGTGGGACGCCCTGCTGCAAGCCGCTTTCGCCGGCAAACCATTTCTCGGAATCTGCCTGGGAATGCAATGGCTCTTCGAAGGGAGCGCGGAGTGCAACGACATCACGGGAGCGGGTATCTTCACCGGCCGATGCCGGCAATTTCCAGCAGCTATGAAGTCGCCGCATGTCGGCTGGAATTCGCTGGCCATTCAGCCGGGCTCACGGCTGCTGCGAGGCGTCGCGCAGGAATCGTTTGTCTACTACACGCACAGCTTTTATGCGCCTGTTGTTGAAGCCACGGCTGCCACCAGCGAATACGGGCTGCCGTTTGCCGGCGCCGTGGAGCGAGGCAACATTTTCGGAGTGCAGTTTCATCCGGAGAAATCAGGTGACGTCGGTCTCGCGATCCTGAAGAATTTCTGTGAGGTCTGAGGTGTTGACCAAGCGCATCATCGCCTGCCTGGATATGGACGGCGGCCGCGTAGTGAAGGGCGTGCGGTTCAAGAATCTCCGCGACGCCGGCGATCCGGCGGAGTGTGCAGCCGCCCACGCCCGCAGCGGCGCAGATGAAATCGTGCTCCTTGACATTACCGCGACGAGTGGCAATCGGCACACCCTGCTCGAAGCGGTTCGCGGGACGGCACGGTCGCTGTTTGTTCCGTTTACGGTAGGCGGAGGAATTCGACAGCTCGACGATGCAGCGGCGGTTTTCGATGCGGGCGCGGACAAGATCGCCATCAACTCAGCTGCCGTGCGCGACCCCGCTTTGATCGGAAAGATTGCGGGGCGCTTTGGTTCGCAGGCAGTTGTCGTGGCCATTGATGCAAGAAAAAAAGAAGACGGATGTTTTGAAGTGTTCGTTGCTGGGGGACGCGTGCCCACGGGTCGCGACGCGATTCAATGGGCACGGGAAGCAGCCGCGAGCGGAGCGGGGGAGATCCTCCTGACCTCGATGGACAGGGACGGAACTCAATCCGGATTTGACTGCGGATTAGTGCGCGCGGTGGCTGAGGCTGTCTCGATTCCTGTGATTGCTTCAGGCGGCGCTGGATCAGCGCGCGACTTCATCGAAGTCTTTCACGAAGGTCGCGCAGACGCGGCTCTGGCCGCATCCATCTTTCATTTCGGCATCGAGAATATCGCGGAACTGAAACACGAGCTGCGCGATGCCGGCGTACCGGTGAGGTGGCCATGCTGATTCCGTCGATCGACCTGATGGGCGGCAAGATCGTGCAGTTGGTGCAAGGTGAGAAGAAAGCGCTGGAGTTCGACAACTTCGAGTACTGGATTGAGCGCTTCTCGAAGTATCCGCTCGTGCAGGTGATCGACTTGGACGCGGCTCGAGGTACCGGCAGCAATCTGGCAATCGTGAATCAGATTGTTCAGAGGCTGAACTGCCAGGTAGGCGGCGGCATTCGCACTCTCGAAGCGGCACAGAGAGTCCTGAATTTGGGTGCGCGCCGAATCATTCTCGGGTCTGCGTTGTTGGAAAGTGGCAAGATCAACACGCAGTTCGCCGCGAAGTTAGCAAGTACGCTGGGTACGGCAGTGCTGGTGTTCGCCCTCGATTCGCGAGGCGGGCGGGTTGCGGTCGATGGGTGGCGCAAAAACACTGACGTCACTGCGTTCGAAATGATTCGTTCCCTCGAACCATTCTGTGGCACTTTTCTCTATACGCATATCGAGACGGAGGGGTTAATGGGCGGAATCCCGATGGAGACCGTATGCGCGATCCGGCAAGCCACTTCGCGGCGGCTGGTGGTCGCTGGCGGTATTACGACACAACAAGAAATCGACTGCCTGGACGCACTCGGAATGGACGCCGTTGTCGGCATGGCTTTGTATTCCAGCAGGATTTCGGCGTGAAGGGATCTGGACTTATGGAGTGACTGTCGCTGCAGCACCTTTGATTTTGCAGATGCTGTGTGTTCGTTCTACGTAACCTAATCACTGAGGTTGCGCTTCGAGCAGAAGATGTTTGTCGAATCGCGCAGGAACGGTAGCAATGGGGCCGTGAACGATGCCGAAATCTTTGCCGTTCACATAATCCACAACGTGATAGTTGCGGTCCTGGAGACCGCGCAGTTCAACGGAGCCGGTCCAATGGCGGGCGAAGAAGGCATAGTACATCTCTCCACCTTTGCGGATCGCGTGCGCCTCCGGAAGATCGAAGCCGATGTCGTAAAGATCTCCGAGATACTCTCCGCGCGAAAGCATTTTCTCTTTATAGATGCTTACCCATTTGGCAAAGTATTTCTCGCGTTCCGGAGTGAGGTCAAATTTGCTGCGTTTCGACACCAACTTCGGAAGCACGAATTGCGTGCCCACAACTCCCCCGACGCCTACGGTGGAGGCGAAATCGTCTGCCCCGTCGCTTAATTCAACGTGGTCGCCAAAGTAGGGTATGTTGTCGCCCATCAGCGCTTTCAATGTCTTGCCTTTGGAACGAACCTGGAAGGAACTCTCAGGATCGGATGCCACCGACATGTTGAAGTGCGGCATGGTGAAGAACGAATACGCGGTACCGCAAGGGCAAAACTCAACCAATGCGTCGGGTTTCACGCTGCGGGCGGTTTCGTACAGCTCACGAAAGAAATCGGGCAGCGCTTCGACAGAATCCTCGGGGTGCTTGTGATGATGCGCGGGATTGTAGCAAGGGGGAACTGCGTTCATGTGCTGGCCGTCCAGTTTGAGACCGTCGAATCCCCAATCGCCGAGGATCTTTCGCACCAACGCTTTGTGGTACTCGATGACTTCCCGGTCAGCGGGGCAAAGATAGTCGGAGTTCCACCAGGAAATTTTTCGCCGGGAGCCGTCGCGATTGAGCAGTGCGAAATCAGGATGATCCTTGAGCAGCTTGGAATCGGGGACAGCACTGAGAGGCGACCACCAAAGTTGGGCGCGAAAGCCTTCGTCATGAATTTTCTGGACGAGGGCTTTCATGTCGGCATCGCCGTGAGGAAACTTCTTCGGATCGAGCTCCCAATCGCCGTAGTTATTCTGCCAGCCGTCGTCCAGCGTTACCCAGGAAAAACCCAGCTTCTTGGCCGTGGGCAGCGTGTCGTAGACCTGTTTGAGTTGGACGGACCGGCCATAGCCCCAGGCGCACCAGATCGGCCCGAAAGCGCTGTCGGGCGCGGATGCCATTTGAAATCCCTGGCGCATCATCAGGCGACGGTATTCGGTAAGGGTGCGGAAGTAGTCTCCTTGATGCACGGAGACGAATGTCCGCAGAGTATGAAAACTTTCTCCCGGTTCCAGCGTTTGCTCCCGATTCGACTGCACCGCCACGCGAGCAAGGCCGGCGTCAGACATGGAAACGGGAAGCGAGACAAGCCGCGGTACCGGCTCGACGTGCCCGACCGCGAGTCCAACATCCTTCCTCCAGACATCGACTATGGGAGTGCCGCCACCGTAGTCGCTGGCATTCATGCCGAGATAGTTCCGCTGATGAAATCCGGGGCGCAATGGCACCACCCAGTTGGGCCGCTTCTCGTACGAGCCACTCTGGTAAGACCAGAATGCAGGACCGGTTTTTGCGTTGCCGCCTTTCGCAGGCAAAGATCGCAGCAGATATCGATTGTTGGCCCATCCGTGGACGGTGAGCGGCGCGCTGCCTTCGTTTGTGTACTCCACATCGAAAATCGCCATCGAAGGAAAGTCGTCGTAGACGGTGACCGATACCTTCTTGCGTAGAGTTGTGGAATGGCCGGTCAGCCACAGGCGCTGGCCGGCGCCAAAAACGTCCGACACTTGCTCCCGTTGGCTCGAGTTCAAAGCAAAGTCCTTGAAGATGTGACCAGCACCAACCAGCGTTTCTGAGGCGGAGAAAGGGACTAGGGCCAGCATCTTCGAGGTTGCGCCAAAGAGTGGAACAACTCGGCTGTGCAGCTCCCGGTCGAATTCGATGCGCAGGACTGGACTCTGGAGAACGTTGCTCTGTATCGGGCTTTGGATCGGCAGATTGGCGGAGGAAGCGCTGGAAGCCGGAGAGGACTGAGCACCCGCGCCACTTTGCTGAGATTTCCAGGGGGTCGCCCATCCAAGCAGAGCAAGGCCGGCTAACGCGAGTGCCCGCAAGCGCGTCATGACCGGAGGATACCATCGATGCATTTCGATCGGAGTTTCATGCTCTTCCCTCGGCTCGCTTTCATCTTCATCCAGGGCCGCTTGCCGAAAGCCGGAACTGTGACGTATATTGCGAACGATTACATTTACTTTCGTTTCGTTGAGATTGTCAAGAGAATTTGCAGCCAACTAAGGAGATCAGTCGCCATGTCCGTTAGACCGATTCTGTCATGCTTTGTATTTCTGGCGGCTTTCACGTGGTCCGCGGCTCAGAGTGCACCCCCTCAACAAGACCAGTCGCAGGGGCAGATCGGTTACAAGTCCGCCGCCGGGGCGGACGCGAAGAAAACCCTGCTGCTGAAAGACTTCCACCCCGTCCCAATGCTGCATGCGCCGGCCCACAACGTGGACCGGGCCAAGTATTACGTGATCGACGTTCATAATCACGTGAACGACGCTATGCGAATCGACGATCACATGCCGCCAGAGCGCGTGGTAGAGATCATGAACAACACCAACGTCAAGACGGTGGTGATCCTCACCGGTATGTGGGGCGAAAAGCTGCAGGCGGTGATTGATGAGATGGTCAAACCCTATCCGGGACGCTTCATCGTCTTCAGCCAGATTGACTGGAGCAAGATCGACGACCCGAACTTTAGCCAGGAGATGGTGGCGCAGCTCGACGACGCCGTGGCGCGAGGGGCACGCGGTCTGAAGCAGTTAAAAGACCTCGGCCTGGGAGTGCGCGACAAGTCGGGGAAATTGATAGCGATCGATGACCCGCGCCTCGATCCCATCTGGGAGGAATGCGGAAGACTGGGCATTCCTGTCTCTATCCACTCTACCGATCCTGAAGCGTTCTTTCATCCCGTGGATAACACGAATGAACGGTATGAAGAACTGACGGAACACCCGGACTGGAGTTTCTACGGGCCGCAGTTCCCTACGAAGGAATCGATTCTGGCGGCACGCGACCGCATGTTTGCCAAGCATCCGCACACGACCTTTGTCGCGCTGCACATGGCGAACTGGCCGGAGAATCTCGATTATGTTTCTCATTTGCTGGACACGCTTCCCAATGTGATGGTCGAGTTCGGTGCGCGGGAAGCTGAGCTCGGCCGCCAGCCCAGTCGCGCTCGCGAATTCTTCATCAAGTATCAAGACCGGATCATGTTCGGCACCGATAACGGCATGGATGAAGAGATGTACCGCAATCATTTCCGCTGGCTGGAGACCGGAGACGAATACTTCGACTATTGGGGATATCCCGGGCAGGGCCGCTGGGAGATATATGGCATGGAGCTTCCGGACTCGGTTTTGGAGAAGATCTATCACAAGAACGCAGAAAGGATTTTTGGGCAATTCCGCGGAGAAGCTCTGGCGCGCGGGAAGGAAACGACGCAGCGGAACTAGACCAGAGTTACCTGGACTCCAGCTTTCTTTAGGGCGGCGAGATCCGGCTTGGGAATACCCCGGTCCGTAATTAGATGGTTTACTCCTGAAGGTGGCGCGATCGAAGATAAGGTGCGACGGCCGAACTTGCTGGAGTCACACACCGCCACTACAGCCCTGGCCACATCCATCATCGCCCGATTGACTTTGGCCTCCAGCAGATTCGGCGTGGTCAGACCATGTTGCACGTCGAAACCGTCCACTCCGAGAAAAAGGATGTCTCCATTGAGCCGGCGCAAAGTTTCTTCCGCGATTGGCCCAACCAGTGAGAACGAGTTCTTCCGCAAGGTCCCGCCGGTCAGAATCACCTCTAACGTAGAACCAGAGAGTTCGGCGGCGATATTTACCGCGTTGGTGATTATGGTGAGGTTTTCAAACCTACGCAGCGCGCGTGCGATCGCCGTCGTCGTGGTCCCGGAATCGAGAATCACTACCTGACCCTCCTGTACCATGCGGGCGGCGGCAGCCGCAATCTGCAGCTTTTCCTTGCGATGCAGTTTCTCTTTTTCGCGCAGAGTCGGATCTTCAAGTGCGCTCTCGCGGGCGGGCAGAGCCCCGCCGTGGCTGCGGTGAATGCGGCCGTGGGCCTCGAGAGCGTCCAGATCCTTTCGGATGGTGACCTGGGAGGTGCGGAATTGCTTTGCCAGGTCGACGACCAGCACGCGGCCGTCGCGATTCAGGATGTCCAGGATGTGTCGGCGCCGTTCTTCGTTCAGCACAGGTCTACTCGGCAAGGCTGGCTTTCGGATGGATATGCATGGCCGTATCTTCAGCCTTTCTTTTTTACCGTGATCGGCTCCGTTTGTCCATGCCAGCAAAATTTTACGCTTGACAGCTTCGTGTAGCGAAAGTAAAAGTTATTAAACGTAATGATACGAAACAAAGCTATTTCGACCATCGCGCTATTGCTTCTGGTTCCGCTCCTGCCAGCGACCTCCGATTCGGTGGAGCAAGATTGGACCCATTACGTGCGCATCGGCGCCTATGGGCTAGGCAGCGACAATGCGAACCGGATTGTCCGGAGCGCGCAGGAAGACGGCGTATTCGGCATCGAGGTCGACAACGACATACCCGGCCGCTATGAGAGTTTTCTCAACCCTGACGAAAAGCTGAAGGCAATCCGCGATGTCGCGGAAAAGGCACACGCAGCAGGCAACCGGGCGTTCGTTTACATCGCCGGAACCGAGTGCATCACGGCCAACGCCGACAAAACTCCCCATACCCTCGCCAAGGATCATCCCGACTGGCTCCAAAGGAAGATCAGTGGAGACCCTGCGGTCTTTGGAGGCGGCTCTGCTTTCTGGATAGCGAAGGGTGACGAGGATGTGTGGGTTAGCCCGTACGCGCCAGCCTGGCGAAAAACTTACATGGAGCGGGTACGGCAGATTGCGGCCACGGGAATCGACGGAATTTACGTGGACATTCCCTACTGGATGACCCACTTCGATGGCTGGGAAGACAGTTGGGCCAGCTTCGACGATTACACGGTGGCTGCGTTCAAAAAGGAGACGGGGCTTGATGCGAAGAAAGACCTGAAGCTGGGAGACTTTTCGGACCCCAGTTTCAGAAAATGGATCGATTTCCGAATTCAGACGTTCACCGATTTCATGCAAGAGACTGACCAGAACGCGAAGGCGGTGAATCCTTCCATCAAGACGATTCCTGAAATTTACCCCGGTATTGAGGAAGAGGCCGTGCGCGTCGGGGCTGATGTTTACAGTTTGTATGCGGTCGTCGACGCCGTTGCCCATGAATATGAGTTCGGAAGTGGCGACCACATGGCCTCATCCAGAAGCGCGCTGGATTGGTTCAATTATCAGGTGGGGATGCAGTCGTTTCGCACTTTCGCGCAAGGTAAGGCGACTTGGATATTGAACTACTCCTGGGACGGCGATCCCAAAGTGGATCGGCGTGAGGCCATGATGAATCTGGCAGTCTCGCAGTTGATGACGGGATCAAATTTCTGGGACGCGCCCGGACATTCGATGGCGGGATCGAACGACCTTGCAACCCGGAAGCGGATATTCTCCTGGATCAAAGCGCATCAAGAGACTTTCTACCGGCCCCGGACTGCAATCGCTCCCATTGGCGTCTACTTTTCTCCCGCTACGCGGAATTATTACGCAGAAGAATTTATCCCGTCCTATCGCGGAACTCTTATCCTTCTCATGCAGAAGCACCTGGAGTTCCAGGTCGTCACCCCGCGCACCCTCTCGGAATTCCACGGAAATACTTTGGTTCTGCCTGACGTGCGGGTGATCAGCGAGGGCGAAAGAGAGTGGTTGCGCAAGTATATGGATAGCAGCAAGACGCTGGTGATCACGGGAGAAGATGCTACGCAGTTAGGTTCTGCCGCGAACGTACTCCGGTTCAGTAAGTGCCCCGGAAAGGATTACTATGCGGCGCTGCAGACCAGCGTCGAGGAAGCGAGCCCAGATCGAGAGCGCGACTTTCTGCAGAGTTTGAAATCCGAGACGCCGGTTCGCGTGTCCGCCTCCTCCATGATCGCTACGTCAATCGCCCAGGTCGACGGAACGCCTCACGTGTTTTTCGCGAACTTCGCCGGGCTGAAGGGTGGGGCGAACCCGATTCAGACGCCGCAGACTGACGTTCAAGTCACGGTGACGGGTGCAACCAAAGGACGTGGATTCTTTCTTCCGTTTCTCGGAGATGTACGGCCACTGAATGGCACTGCGGAAGGCGCAAATATCAGTTACAGTCTTCCGGCGATTGAAAAAGGCGGGGTATTTTGGTTTGAGCGGTGACGGCTGAATGCCGGGCCGAGCGATGCCGCGAAGGACTTGTCGCATCAAGGAGGTTTTGAGGGTGAATGCCCTTGCTGAGTTGTTGAGTCTTCCGGACAGTGACAAAAATGCTCGTGGGTTGACTCACACCCCTGCGGAAATCGCGCAGCAGCCCGACGCATGGCTATCTACGTTCGAATTCTTTCGAAGAAAACAGGCCGAGATCGCGGAATTCTTATCGCTAGCGGGACTAGACGCAAGTCCAGAGTTGAGACCAACGGTTTTCCTCATCGGCGCCGGGACTTCCGATTATATCGGGCAATCCCTGGCCTATCTTCTGCGCAAGCAGTGGCAGTGCGACGTGATTGCCGTCCCCAGCACCGACCTGCTGACACACAGGGATGAGTTGTTGCTCCCGGAGAAAGAGTATCTCTGGCTCTCTTTTTCGCGCTCAGGGGACAGTCCGGAAGGAGTTGCGGTGCTCGAAAGCGCTCGCAAGAGCCGCCCGGATATTCATCACCTCGTGATCTCTTGCAATGCCGCAGGCCGCATGATCTGCGAAAGTTCAGACTCGCCGCGAGTATTGGGTGTTTGCCTGGATGATGCCGTTAACGATCGAGGATTGGCCATGACCAGCTCTTTCTCCAACATGGTGATCTTCGGTCAGTGCCTGGCGCACGCGAACAGCCTTGTTCGATATGAGGAAGTCCTGTCGCAACTGGTTGAGGCGGGTAGGAATTTTCTGCCGGTTGCAGCAGACTGCGCGTCCACGCTGGCGAAGGGCGCGTACACCAAGGCTTGCTTTGTCGGTTCAGGCCCCCTGAGGGCGGTTGCGAAGGAGTCTGCTCTCAAGCTGCTGGAGCTGACTGCAGGAAAAACCTTGACCATGTCGGAATCGGTATTAGGACTCCGCCATGGCCCCATGGCTGCGATGGATGAAGAAACGCTATTCGTTTGTTTTCTTTCGGGAAATCGGCGGGTTCAGCAGTACGAGCGAGATTTGCTCAATGAAATCGGAAAGAAGGCGTTGGTTCGGTCCAGGGTTGTTGTGGCCGGGAGCGAAATCTCCAGCAGCGACTCTTTCGCCGAGTACTATCTGACGGGCAATCTTTCGAGCGCTATAGGCGATGACTACCGGCCCGCGTTGGACGTCATCTTCGGGCAATTGCTGGGGTTGTTCTTTTCACTGCGATGGAGCCTACGGCCCGATTGCCCAAGCCCGAATGGAGCCATCAGCCGAGTGGTGCAGCATATCAATATTCACTAGGAACCAAGTGTGCCGTCGCACTCCAGAACGCGAAAGGAGTACTCAGTGAGCGAGGTTTGCGTTGTCGGAGAGATCAACTTGGATCTGATTCTTTACGGTTTGCCCAAAGATCTTCCGCCCGACAGAGAAGTGCTGGCCAGCGGCCTGGCGTTCACGCTGGGAAGTTCGTCGGCGATCTTCGCTCATAACCTGCATGTGTTGGGCACGCAAGTTGGTTTTATATCCAAGATCGGCGGCGACCCTCTGGGAAAAATGGCGCTGGATCGTCTGTCCGTTGTGGGTGTCGATACCAGCTGCGTAAAGCAAGGAACCAGCAAGACATCCACCGGTCTCACTGTAGTGCTGCCGCATGCCCATGATCGTTACATGTTGACGTATCCGGGCACGATGTTTGAGATGCAGTATTCAGATATCGACATGGACTACGTCCTCGGCGCTCGGCATCTGCACCTTTCCTCCTTCTTTTTGCACCGCGCCTTGCGGCCGCGCATTCCTGACTTGTTCCGGCAGGCGAAGGAAGCGGGTCTCACCACGTCTCTGGATACGAACGATGATCCCGAAGATTTATGGGGGCTCGACCTGAACGAAGTTTTGAAGTATGTCGATGTTTTTCTTCCCAACGAGCGCGAGGCAAAAAAAATTGCACGGACGGAGGATCCTTCGCAGGCGCTCAATCAGTTGGCTGGGCTTGCCAAAGTAGTCGTAATCAAGCGCGGCTCAAGCCCCTCCCTCTGCCGCTCGGGGAATCAGGAGTGGAGCTGTGCGCCGCCGTTTGCCGAAGTTGTCGACGATGTCGGTGCAGGCGATACGTTCGATTCTGCTTTCGTTCATCTGTACCTGCGCGGGGCAAAGCTCGACGATTGCCTGGCTTTTGCGAACATCGCAGCCGCGTACTCGGTTACGAAAGCGGGCGGCACGGAAGCATTTCGAGACCGCGCGGACCTGTTTAGCTTTATGCGGCGGCAATGGGCCGCTATGGGCAAGGGCGCTTTTCCTTTGCACGATTAGGCCGACTACGAAGCTGGATTTCTCCTCGTTCACTGGCGAAGTCTGAAAGTTGGCAGGAATCGCAGGATGGCGCCATGGACATGTTTATGACTAAAACCGCAAGACCTGAGATTTTCGATTCCGGCGTCTTCCTTCAACCGCCGGCGTGGCGCGCTCACTGCGGAAAACACCACGTACGCCCAAAGCAAAGGGAGGATTTTCATGGGACCGATTGAACGGCTTTTCTCTTGCATCCTGATGGCGTGCTTTCTTGGAAACTTTGCGCTGGCACAGGGCAGCTACCGGGCACAGCTTCGCGGTGTGGTGTCCGACGCAACGGGAGCGGTTATTCACGATGCGACCGTAACCATCACGGACGTAGGAACCAATATCTCCAGCACCGCTCGCACCGACGACAAGGGCGAATACTACTTCACTGGTTTGCGGCCATCCACCTATACGGTAAAGGCTGAGCTGAAGAGTTTTCGGACCACAGAGCGTACGGGTGTGGTGCTGGCCGTCGACCAGGAAGCCTCGCTCAATTTCACTCTGACTCCCGCCAGCGTAAGTGAGAGTGTTGTAGTCACCACGACCGCGCCGCTGCTGGACACGGACAACGCGACGCTGGGTACAGACATCACCCACGAGTATGTGAACGACATCCCGTTGCTCAACCGGGATTACTTCGGGCTAACTTTCCTGGCGGCCGGCGTCACCGAGGTGGCAGGGTCAGGCACAACGGATAACTATCCGTCGGGAACAAACTTCACTTCCAACGGGCAGCGCAACGCGACCGCCGAGATACGGTTGGACGGCGCCTTGATCAGCGCTCCGGAACAGGGTGAGGGCGGAAACTCCAACGTCTACTACGAGCCGTTGCTTGACTCCGTGCAGGAATTTAAAGTGCAGAACAATAGCTTCTCGGCGGAGTTCGGCAACAACGGTGGCACGGTCGTAAACATGGTTTTGAAGAGCGGGACCAACGCCTTTCATGGCACCGGCTGGTATTTCCTGCAGCGCCCGGGAATAGACGCTCGCGATTTCTTCAATCCAGCGCCCAGTCCCAAACCAGACAGCCGGCGCGACCAGGGTGGCTTTTCGCTGGGCGGCCCGATCAAGAAGAACAGAACATTTTTTTTTGTTGACTTCGAGAAGGTGAGAAGCTCAAGCGCGGTCAGCGGGCTCGTGACCGTACCCACCATGGCGGAACGGCAAGGCGACTTCTCAGGACTTGAGAATAACATTTACGACCCGAATGTAAATTGCGGGACGGCGACGAATGTCATCCGGCCGCAGGTTGGCCTTAACTGTAGCGGCCAGCAGATCGGACCTCTCAATCAAATTCCAGCAGCTGAAATTAACCCCATCGGACTAGCTGTGCTCAATCTCTACCCGCAGCCCAGCAACTCGAACGAATTCGATAACTATAACTACACAACGCTGACGCAGGCTCCGGATTACCAGTTCGATATCAAACTAGACCACCAGATCAACGACAAGAATCGCATCAACGGCCGCTACAGCCGAAGCTGGAGCAACTACACAACTCCGCTCACCTTAGGCGATAGCTTCGATAATGACGGAATAGCGAGCGGTGTGACCGTGGCGCAAAACGGCTCGTTCGAATATTCCTGGACGGTGAACCCGCGGATTATCTGGACCAGCCACGCGGCGGTCGACCGAGTGCACGAATTGTCGCTACCCGGTATCCCCACGATTTCCGGTTTCAACGCCTCACTGCCCGCGGGAACTCAAGGATTGCCGCCGGTGTTCCAACAGGCCAACGGGATCGATGAGATGCCGACGTTCACGATGCAGGGGAATCTGCCGTGGAATGACCTTTACGATCAGTGCTGCATCTACACTAAATTCGGCCACACCCTGGTGAGCTACTCGTCGCAGCTGGTGATTTCCCGGGGATCGCACCTGATCAAGGTGGGCGGGGAACAGAGAATTTTCTACAACAATTTCTGGCAGCCGAACAACCCGACCGGGCTCTTGACTTTTACGGATGAAGTCACATCTCCGACTCCGAACAGCGACTATGATGCAACTGGACTTGTCACCACGGGCAACCCACTGGCCAGCCTGGCTTTTGGATACGGCGACAACATCAACGCCTCGAGTCAGCTGATCGTGACTCCCTCGGTGGCCAACCGGTCGTTGGAGACAGGGTTTTATATCCAGGATGACTGGAAGGTAAGCTCGAAGCTGACGGTGAATCTGGGTCTGCGCTACGAGTGGAGTTCGCCCTACACCTCGCGCAATAACCAGCTCGAATTCAGCAATTTCACGGCGGATTCTGGCGTAGGCATCAATCTTGCGAGCCTCCCCAGTACTGCGCCTGGGGGCACTCTGAGCGCGCAGGCGACTATGCAGAGTATCCCCGGGCTGAATCTTCCGACGACGCAGGAGTTGTATGGCACGACGCAGTTCGCCACGTCCAGCATGAGGACGGTTCCGACGTACCGCAAGGACATTGGACCGAGGCTGGGCTTTGCCTATGCGTTCGATTCGAAGACGGTGGTGCGCGGCGGAGTCGGCGTTTATTTTGGAATGAGCCCGGCCACAAATTTCCAGTATCCCGGCTCCGCGTTCCGCAAAACGGCCAACCTGTTTTTTACCAATGACGATTTTGCCACGCAATCGGCGACTCTGGAAAACCCGTTCCCCAACGGCTTTACCGGTCCGCAGGGTACGCAGTATGGCCAGTTTGCGAACTGGGGCTATCAAAACCCGAACGATCTGGGCACGACCGCGGCGCGGGACGCCGACATCTACCAGTGGAATCTGGGAATGCAGCGAGAGCTGCCCAGCGAGATCGTGGTTGGCGTCGACTACGTTGCCAACCGCAGCACCCATCTACCCTGGTCTGGCACAAACAACCGGGCTTTCATCCCATCGTCTTTGCTGGGGCAGATTTCACAGGCTGTGCATTACGACAGCGACGTCACTCAAGGTAACGGCATCGGGAACTGCGATGCCAACAGTTGCGTAACCAACTTTCTTCAGACCCTGGTCGGCAACCCATTTTATTCCATGTTCAATACCCCTTGCACATCAACCCCTTCCAATCCTTGCTTCAATGAAGTTAATTCCAACTACGGCCAATCGACGCTGCCCTTGTCGAATCTGTTAAATAAGTACCCGCAATTCGCCGGCGACTTCGAGGGCCTGATGCTGGAGAGCGCGAATTCGTGGTACAACGCGATGCAGTTTCGCTTTCAGAAGCGCACGACGCACCACGTTAGCTTCGAAGGTAGCTACACGATCTCGAAGGAGACCGATTATTCTTCGGCAGGTCGGAACAATTGGGTGGGAGCGCTCGGTCTGGGCCTTCCGCAGCAACTGGATAACCTGTCTGCGGAACACAGCATCGGTGCCAGCGACGCGCCACAGCGGCTCGCGGCCGCCGTGGTTGTAGACCTGCCCGTCGGCCGCAAACAATGGATTGGCGGCGCTATGAACCGAGCGGTGGATGCAGTCATCGGAGGCTGGTCGGTCGCCACGATGATCACCCAACAATCGGGGCAACCCATGGCCATCGGCCTGAACAACCCGCTTCTGGCCAACGGCAGCCAGCGTCCCGATGTCGTCTGCTCCCAGCTCAAGAGCGGGACCAGCATGCACGACGTGGCCTTGGACTGGGAGAATGTGGGATCGGCGGCGAGCCCAACCTCGTATTTCAATGCGAATTGCTTTGCGGACCCGGGCGACCAGATTCCGGGCAACGCGCGACGCTATTTTTCCGGCTTACGCGTTGACGGCATCCACAACGCGGATCTGAACCTTTACAAGTCGTTTGTGCCCAAAGAAGGCATGCGGCTGGAAGTGCGAGCGGAGGTTTTCAACTTCACCAATCACCCGCGCTTTGGGCAGCCGAATTCGGCCGTGGGGAGTGGGCCTGCGGGAAGTTCGACTCAGACGAATCCGTTTTTCGGGACGATTTCCGGCGACGCTATTGGGGAAACGCCCCGCTTCTTCCAGTTTGGCGTGCGGTTCGAGTTCTGAGGCGTGGGCCGCAATCAATGGGTTGGCGGCAATATGAACCGCGCCCTGGACGCCGTCGTTGGAGACTGGTCAATCTCCACCCTGATGACGCAACAATCGGGCCAGCCCATGGCGATCTCGGATAGCTTCGGACGATTGGCGAATGGCAGCGAATAGCACCCTTGGGCCACTCATTCCCGGATCGTGCCATTGCCACGGCGCGACTCCGGCCTGAGGATACTCGTGCTTGGGAAATGGCACTCTAGATTGAATGCTATTTCCGGCGGACAAACGAGAGCGGATCAAGAGAATCAAAATGCTGGAAATGAATTCAAGAGCGGCGCTGGCCGGACCTGCGATGAATCAGGCAAACCAGCAACATCGTCGGCTCCTGGTCGCGCTCACCCTTCTGCTCGTTGCTCTCGCCGTTGTTCTGGTAAAAGACCGCGACTTCTGGTTTGGCTCGGACGACGCGACTGACTCTGAAGCCGCGAGCTCGGAAAGCTTTACGAAGGCTGCGGCGGTCGCTGTGCCAGCCAAGACCGGCGAAGCTCCCGCGTCGCGCGCAGTGATCGCGAAGAACCGGATCGCTTCGAAGACGGCCACCGAACTGGCGGCCCAAGAGACATTAAATCAAGAGACGTTCCATAAAGAGACATTACATAAGGACGCTGCTGCCCAGGACTCGCCGGTAGTCGCAACCAGCCGGGTTGTCCTGCCTCCGCTGGATGTCGAAGTGGTTGCCGGCGACACGCACCGCACTGTTCATCCGGGAAGCAGTTTCGCAAAAGTGCAGATTGCCAGCGACTCAACCCGCAACTCAACCGTCAGCGCATCAGATGTGACGCTGCCTTCGAATGCAGCCGAGCGCGAGCATCTTTCTACCGCGAGTATTCCAGAACAAACGGTTGACGCCTCGTATCCCTTGCTGGGGCAGCACGCTCGAGTGCAGGGTTCGGTGGTGTTGCAGGCGGTAGTTGGCGCCGACGGCACAATCGAAGACCTGCGCGTGCTGAGCGGTCCCGCCATACTCACTGCTGCGGCGCAGCAAGCAGTCCGCCAGTGGCGCTTCAAGCCCTATCTCCAGAACGGACAGCCGGTCGAGACCAAAGCCAGAATCACCGTCAACTTCTCGATTCGGATCTCCGACAACCCTCCCCAAACGAGCTAGGCCGCCGAGTCGAACCTTCGCATCCACCCCAACTGACAAAATTGTGATACTTAGTATCGAAATTATTCATGAACAGGGCACGCAGTGGTAACTTGACGCGGTAGTTGGTTCGGCCTACTATCTTCGTAGAATGATACATTTTAGCAGTCTTCGCCAGATGTGTATGTGTGCATGTTGTTGTGCATGCGTGTGTTCTGGCGCAGGGAGGCTGCTGACTTAGAAGTTTCATAAGCATCATCAGCAATCATCACCCACCGCCAGAGAGCCTCTGGCGGTGGTTTTTTTTGCACCTCAAGTTGAGAAGGTCAATTTATGGCAAGTCGTCCTATGGCAAGTCCAGTCAAAGAAACCAAGGCGCAGAAGTCGGAACGCCTGAAGCGCGCCATGAACCCATGGGACGGTCTCTCCGAAATTCGCCGCTTCGCGCGAGAAGGCTTCTCCTCGATTCCAGCCGAGTGGATCGGCACGTATTTCCGATGGTGGGGTGTTTACACGCAGGGTGATGGAGCGGGGGTGGTCGGCGGCAAGGATGGCCAGGGATTGGCGTTGCCGTTCTTCATGCTGCGAATTCGCATTCCCAACGGCCTTTTGCGGTCGGATCAGCTACGAACCATCGCCGATCTTACCCGCCGTTATGCGCGCGGAACCGCCGATCTCACGGTGCGGCAGAACATTCAGTTGCACTGGATCACGATCGAAGCGCTCCCGGAAGTGCTGGAGCAACTCTGGCGGGTGGGTCTGAATACGACCGGCTCCTGCGGCGATGTCACCCGCAACATTACGGGCTGCCCCGTCGCCGGCGTGGATGCCGATGAAATCTGCGATGCTTCATCTCTTGCCTTGGAAGCCGATCGTATGCTGGCGGGGAATGCCGAATTCTACAACCTGCCCCGCAAGTTCAAGATTTCCATCACTGGATGCCGCGTATGGTGCCCGTACCCAGAGATCAACGATGTGGGCTTCACTGCGCTCCAGCGCGTGGTGAATGGAAACGCTGAGATTGGCTTTGCCTTGCGCGTAGGTGGCGGACTTTCCACTGAGCCTTACCTGGGCGCACCGCTGGATGCTTTCGTCCGCTGGAATCAGGTGCTACCGGTAATTCGTGGAGTCGCCGAGCTGTTTCGCGACTCCGATCAATTGCGCGAACATCGCGAACGGGCGCGGCTTAAATTTCTCTTTCTGCGACATGGCTGGACGGCACACGAATTCCAAGAAGAACTGGAGCGGCGGATCGGATTTCAGCTTGACCCTGCCGAGCCCGAACAGGCGCCGGCAGACGTCTACCGGGATCATATCGGCATCCACGCACAAAAGCAGCCTGGTTTGTGCTATGTGGGGGCCACGGTTCTGCGCGGCAGGATTACGCCCGAACAAATGGACGCAGCGGCCAATCTGGCCGAACGATTCGCGAGCGGCGAATTACGAACTACCAACATGCAGAACCTCCTGATCGTCAACGTCCCTCGACCGCAGGCTGACGAGTTAGCCAAGGAACTGGGTGCGATAGGACTGCCGGTTAGCGGGTCACCGTTCTGGCGCGGCGCCATCGCTTGCAGCGGCACGGAGTTTTGCAAGCTGGCGATTACGGAAACGAAGAGCTTCTCGCGCTGGCTGGTGGAGGAATTGGAAGAACGTCTGCCCGGTTTCGATCAGCACCTGAAGCTGCACGTCACCGGCTGCCCCAATAGTTGCGGGCAGCACTGGATCGCCGACATTGGAATTGAAGGCAAGAAGATCAAGGTCGATGGGCAAATGCTGGATGCCTATTACTTCTGCCTGGGTGGAGCGCTCGGTTTGAATCAATCGATTGCGAGGCCGGTCGGATATCGCTGCCTCGCCACCGAGGTTCCCGAAGCCATCGAGCGGCTTCTGCGCAGGTACCTCGCCCAGGGAAGTGCGAGCGAGAATCTCCGGCACTTTTTTGCTCGCCACAGCGATACCGAATTACGCGATTACCTGGCCGGACAATCGATCGATCCCGTCGCCCGTGATGTGCCCGAGGGACGCGTGCCGAGCGGAGTGGAAGGTTAAGAAACGATGAGCAGCTCATTTCCAATGTTTTTGAAACTCGAAGGCAAGCGTTGCCTTGTGGTGGGCGCCGGCAAAGTAGGCGAACCCAAGATTCTCGGTCTGATCGACACGGGTGCATCCATCCACGTGCTTGCTTTGGAAGCGTCCGACGAAGTAAAGGAGTGGGCAAGAGCGGGGAAGATTACGCTCGAACTCCGCCCGTTTGTCGAGACAGATCTCGCCGGAGTATTTCTGACTGTGGTAGCCACAGCGTCACGCACCCTGAACGAGTCGATTTATCGGGAAGCGCAACGGCGTGGAGTTCTGTGCAATGTGGTGGACGTTCCGGAATATTGCGACTTCTACTATCCCGCCGTTGTGCGCCGGGGCGATCTGCAGATTGCAATCTCCACCAGCGGACAAAGTCCATCGCTCGCCCAAAAGCTCAGGCAGCAGATCGAGCGGCAATTCGGCCCCGGATATGCGTCATGGGTCGCAGAACTGGGAGCCACGCGAAAGCTCGTGCTGGCCAGTGACCTCAGTCCCCAACGCAAAAGCGATCTGTTGCACTCGTTGGCCAGCCGTCAGGCGCTGGAAGCCACATTGATCGAAGAGTCCACCGACAGAGAATCCGCGAAAGAGGACAGGAGGGTAACCGTATGAACGGCAAGGTATATCTGGTGGGAGCGGGCCCGGGCGATCCCGAACTGCTCACTGTAAAAGCTCTGCGCTTGCTTCGGAGTGCCGACGTGGTTCTTCACGACGATCTCGTCCCTCGAGAAATATTGAACTTGATTCCGCCAACCGCTCAAGCGCGCAACGTTGGCAAACGTTGCGGGAGCAAGACCATGCGGCAAGAGGAGATCAACTTCCTAATGGTGACGCTGGCTGGTTCTGGATTGCAAGTAGTACGGCTGAAGAGCGGAGATCCGCTGATCTTCGGCCGGGCCGGAGAAGAGATCGAAGCGCTGCGACGATCAACCATCGAATATGAAATTGTTCCCGGCGTCACCTCGGCCCTAGGAGCGGCCGCAAGTCTCGGAATTCCGCTCACCCATCGGAAGATGTCCTCCACGCTTGTGCTGACGGCTGGCCATCGGGCTCCCGGCAACGACGACGAGGATTGGAGCCACTTTGCGTCGGACGAAGCGACTCTTGTCGTCTACATGCCGGGTGACAGGTATGGCGAGATTTCCAGCAGGCTGAAAGCCGCCGGATTCCCGGGCGAGACACCTTGCGCCATTATTTCCCGGGCGACGACTCCAGAGCAGCGGATACACAGCACATCAGTTTCGGATCTGCATCGAGCGCCGAGGCTCGCGTCTCCAACGCTGCTGGTCGTCGGCGAAGTAGTGAGATTTGCCGCTCATGATTTATTCGATCGGGGTTTCGTCGAGGCTACGGCGACCTTCCCTGAACTGGAGCCGGGATTGGCAACTGCGCTGGCGCGACGGGTTCTTTTGCCGCCCGAAATCTTGAGAGCAGATGAGGAACACTTGTCATGAAAGAGCAAGTTGTGGAGCTGCAGATCCCCGCGGAAGCCTGGTCACCTGAGCATGTTCTCCGTTGGGCGTTCGATAACTTCTCAAATTCGGTTGCGATCGCCTCGGCTTTCGGCGCCGAGGGGATGGTCCTTATCGATATGGCGTCCCGTGTACGCCAGAGTTTTCGTCTCTTCACTCTGGACACCGAATTTCTTTTTCCCGAGACCTATGACCTGATGGACCAAGTGGAACAGAAGTATGGCGTCGTGATTGAAAGGGTTCTTTCGCTCGCGTCGCCGGAGGAGCAGGAACGAGCTCATGGTCCGGCTCTCTGGCAACGGAACCCCGATCAATGCTGCAGCCTGCGGAAAGTCGAGCCGCTGCGGCGCAAGCTAGGAGAACTGCGCGCCTGGATCACCAGCATCCGCCGCGATCAAACCGCAGCGCGCGCCAGCGCCAGAAAGATCGAGTGGGACGAGAAATTTGGCCTGGTAAAGATCAACCCGATCGCCGACTGGACTTCAAAGCAGGTATGGCGACACATCTACGAGCACGACGTGCCCTACAACAGGCTGCACGACCGTGACTATCCCAGCATCGGCTGCACTCATTGCACGCGCGCCGTGCACGCAGGCGAAGACCCAAGAGCGGGACGATGGTCTGGATCTTCTAAAACGGAGTGCGGGCTGCACATCCTCCAGCCTTAATCGCGTTGCCCAGAAGCTTTGCTCGCCTGATGTATCCTCAAGGTGTGCTGGCCGGCGAAGAATACAAACAGTGTCTCAAAGACCGCGAAAATCGTGTCGCTCGCCACGAAGCAGTTCATATTCGTCTGGGTAATATCCGCTTGGTTCTCGTCATTGTAGCCGCGGGCATAGCTTGGGAATCTCTGAGAAGGCACAGGCACACACTCTCGCCCTGGTGGATGGCTGTGCCACTGATTCTGTTCGTATTCGTCGCGGCCTATCATTCGCGCGTCCTACGAGCCCGCGACCTCGCCGAGCGTGCGGTCGCCTTCTATCGCAGAGGATTAGCCCGAATCGAAGACCGTTGGCGGGGCACCGGTGAGGCCGGCGAACGTTTCAACGACCCTCATCATGTCTACGCGGCCGACCTCGATTTGTTTGGCCGAGGCGGTTTGTTCGAACTTCTTTCCACTGCGCGCACGCGCATCGGCGAGGAGACTCTCGCCAAGTGGCTGCTGTCGCCTTCAGCCGTGAGTCAGATTGAAGAGCGGCACGTTGCGGTTCGTGAGCTGCGTGATCAGCTCGATCTCCGGGAGGATTTGGCGGTACTCGGCGAAGATGCCCGCGTGGGAGTGTATCCGGAAGCGCTGTTGGGTTGGGCTGAGGCGCCGAACCAGATGAAGCCAGAATGGATTCAATGGTTGGCGCCTTTCCTCGGAGCAGCGGCACTTGCGGGCGCCGTGGTTTGGGGTCGCTTGGGAATCGCCACTCCGTTTCTTTTGATTGTCCTGATCGAGGCACTCATAACCTATGGACTGCGCAAGCCGGTGGGTGAGGTGCTGCATGGTTCGGAGCAGGCACTGCGTGATCTGGGCTTGCTTTCGGGCCTCCTGGCGCGAATCGAACAGCACACCTTTCGCGCGCCGCGGTTGCACTCGCTGCAAAGCGAACTTTCTTCGCATCAGCTCCCAGCTTCCCGCGCAATCGCCCGCCTGAGAACCATCGTTGATTTGAGCGATTCGCGCGACAACGTGTTTGTCCGCCTACTGAATGTCCCGCTCCTGTATTCGGTGCAGGTGGCGTTTGCGGCCGAACGATGGAGGCGGGCGCACGGCCACGCTGTGCGGTCCTGGCTGAGTGCGATTGGCGAAATCGAAGCGCTTCTCTGTTTGGCTGCCTACAGCTATGAACATCCTGACGATCAATTCCCCGAGTTTACGGAGGGGGTTGCATGTTTCGATGGCATAGAGATCGGACACCCACTCATCCCGGCCGGAACCTGTATTCGTAATAATGTGCGCCTATCCGATGGCAGGCACGTCCTGCTCGTCAGCGGTTCGAATATGTCGGGCAAGAGCACGTTGCTCCGTGCGGTCGGAATCAATGTCGTGCTCGCAATGGCCGGTGCTCCGGTCCGCGCTCAGCGTCTTCGACTGACGCGGCTTCAAGTGGGTGCCAGCATCCGCGTGAACGATTCTTTGCAGGAGGGCAGTTCGCGCTTTTATGCGGAAATCACCCGGCTCCGTAAACTTTTCGACTTTTCCAGTGATGCTCCGCGATTGCTATTCCTGTTGGATGAACTCTTGCAAGGCACGAACTCAAACGACCGCAGGATTGGAGCAGAAGGGGTTGTTCGCGCGCTGCTGAACCGGGGAGCGATTGGATTGGTGAGCACTCACGATTTGGCCCTGGTCGATATCGGCGGCTCACTGAGTGGTCAATTGTGCAACGTCCATTTTCAGGAAGACTTTGAAAACGAAAGGATGCATTTCGATTACAAGTTGCAGGAAGGGGTGGTCACGAAGAGCAATGGACTCGCTCTCATGAGGTCGATCGGGCTCGACGTGTGATCGTGCCGCTCACCATTCCCCACTCTCGTCAGGAGGAGCCACCATCGGCGAAATGCACGAGGACTCGGTTTTCTCTTGACATCGCGGCCGCTTTAAAACACCATAAGCGGTCCCTTTGAAGCGATCCACTATACCCCTGAGTTTGTGGCCTTTCCGAAGCTCGCCCGGACTCGGATCTGTGGGCGGCGGCCGGAGGCCCGACTGTCTACAATTCATCCGTGGTGAGTTGATGTCCATTCTGGCGAGCGGGAGCAACTGGCCAAGAAATGGAGATAGGACCATGAGTTCAAAGTCTGGTGCGATGTGCGCGTTGTCCTTTTTTGTTCTCGTCGCGCTGCCACTCTTCGCCCAGACCTCTGGGTCCATCACAGGCACGATCTTAGACAATACGGGCGCGGCGGTTTCCGGGGCCGGGGTTTCAGTGAGCGAACCGGCAACGGGCTTTCGCCGCAGCGCTACATCCAATGCGGACGGCGAATATTTGGTCGCCGGTCTCGGAGCCGCTACTTACGACATCACCATCACGGCGAAGGGCTTCAAGACATTTGAAGCCAAGCGGGTGATTCTCCACGTTGGCGAAAAGCTGAGAGTGGACACGAAACTGGTCATCGGCAAAGTCACGAGTGAGATCGTCGTGGAAGGAAGCTCGGTCGGCAAAGTCGAAACTCAGTCGTCGGAACTAGCCGGCACCATTAGCGGAGACCAGATCAGCCAGTTGGAGTTGAACGGACGCGATTTCACTACTCTCATCAAGTTGATTCCGGGAGTCAGCGATCAGACGGGACAGGATGACGGAACAGTGGGGCCGTCCGGCAGTGTCTCTTACGCCGTTAACGGTGGCCGCACTGAGTTCAATAACTGGCAGATCGACGGTGGCGAAGTTCTTGATACGGGCAGCAACGCAAATATCAACGTCTACCCTAACATTGACGCACTCGCCGAGGTTCGGGTACTCACTTCCACCTACGGCGCCCAGTACGGACGCAACGGATCCGGCACCATTGAAGCCGTTACGAAATCAGGCACCAATCAGTTTCACGGCGAAGCCTTCGAGTTCATTCGTAATGCTGCGTTCAATGCGCATAACTATTTCGATCAGCCCGGCACATCGAAAACCTATTACAACAAGAATGACTTTGGATATATCGTCGGTGGCCCCATTAAGAAGGATAAGATATTTTTCTTCTGGTCGCAGGAATTCCGCCGCGAAAATGTTCCGTTCGTTTATAACAACCTGAACGCGTATCTTCCCAACGCAACAGAGCGAGCGGGGGATTTCAGCGACGTCTGTCCCGCGCCTGGTACGCCGTTCGTAAGGGCGGGCACCACTCCTGGAGGGAGGGAGGTGGTTAGCATCGATTGCCCGGCATACACCGGGGGAGTGGATCGGGCGGGCAATAATTATTACCTTGGATTCCCCGACAACACCATCCCCGCAAGTCTACTCGATACCACCAATACCGGCCCCATTCTTGCGAATGTTCCGCTGCCGAACGTCGGGCACGCATTTGTGGGGACTATTGCTTCGCCCACCAGTTGGCACGAAGAACTGATCAAGGTAGACGACCAGGTTACTCCCAAATTGCGGGCGAACATCCGCTTTATTCACGATTCCTGGGCGCAGAATTACCCGATTTCGCCCTGGTCGGGATCGAGCGTGCCGGCAATCGGAGGGACGCTGCAGGGCCCCGGAATCAGCGTGGTGACAAGTTTGACCGCCGCGCTTTCGCCCACGCTGCTCAACGAATTTGTCTTCAGCTACGCCGCCAACCACTTGCATCTGTTTAATACAGGAACCGCATGGCAGCGTCGGTCCAGCATGACCATGACTGGGATTTTTGAAAACGGTTTCAACGGAACCATTCCGGCTTTTGGAATTGGTGGTCCGAGCCATTTCAATTTCTCCGTCGATCCGGGTTATCTACCCTGGAATAACTCCAACCCCACCTATAGCTTCCATGATAATTTGACCAAGAACATAAGGCGGCACAACTTACAATTCGGAGGCTACTTCGCTGCGATCGAGAAAAACGAACCAGCGGAGGAAGAACCGAATGGAAGCTTGGGTTATTACTCGAATCCGAACACGTTTTATAACCAGCCCAACGCCTCCACTGGCCCCTATTCCAGTACGGGTAATGGTTTCGCGGACATGCTGGTGGGGTTTATCAACACGTTCGCTCAACCTAACCTGAACCTGAAGTACTACAACCGTTACAAGGTATTTGAGCCATATTTTCAGGATGATTGGCGGGCCACTAAGAGGCTAACGTTGAACCTTGGCGTGAGAGTAAGCTTATACGGCAGCTATTATGAGCGCTACGGGAACGCTTACAATTTTGATCCCAATGCCTATGTAGCCGCCGATGCCCCGGTGGTTGATCAGAATAGCGGGGCCCTTGACTTCGGCCCGGGACAAAGCGTTTACGACATGACCGGAATGGTGCACTGCGGGTACAACGGAGTGCATAGTAGTTGCATGTCCGGTCACTTATTCAATCCGGCTCCGAGAATTGGCTTTGCTTTTGATCCGAAGGGAGACGGTAAAACCGCGATCCGCGCGGGTTATGGGATCTTTTTCGAACACGCGAATGGCAACGACGCCAATACCGAATCGCTCGAAGGCAATCCTCCCAGCATCATTGCGCCGGTTCAGTTCTACATCTCCGGCTACACGAATATAGGGGGCACGGCCGCGAGCGGACAGTCGCTTCTGTATCCGCTGGGCGGCGGTGACAGTCAGTTGACCTCCATTACCACCACGACGCAGTGGCCCTACATCCAGCAATACCATCTCGATATCCAACGCGAACTGGCGCGGAATACCTTACTGACTGTGGCTTATGTCGGCGCCAAGGGGACTCATTTATCGCAGCAACTTGATCGCAACCAAATCCATTCCACTCCGGCCTCGCAAAATCCGTACCTGTCGGGACAAATCATTACCAGTAGTGACTGCAACAACGTATCGAATAGCCCCCCTACCCTCGGCAATGGAACTACTCCAGTCACCGGTCAGGCACTTATTAATCTCAACGTTGCCTGCGGCAATGTAAATCCCGACCTTTTCCGTCCCTACCAAGGTTATGACTCGATTTACGGCATAATCGGGGGAGCTAACTCGGAATACAACGCGCTGCAAGTCTCAGGAAGACGGAATGCCGGTGGATTGCAGCTCACGCTCGCCTATACCTATAGCCACTCGATTGACAATTCGTCGGATCGCTACGATTCCTCGTTCGTCGACTCTTACAATCTGTCTTCATATCGTGCCAGCTCCTCCTATGATCAGCGTCATATCTTAACGGTGAGCTACATCTACGATCTGCCAATTCTGCGGCACGCAATGGGCTTGATGCAGTCGCTGTTGGGAGGCTGGCAGGTTTCGGGAATTACCACCGCTCAGACGGGCGAGCCGGTAACTATCGTAAATGGCGGCACCTATGACAATGCGGGAGTTGGCAATGAGGTGGGATCGGGTTCCTATGCCGATCTGGTCGGAGATCCGCACGGCTCGAAGCCTCAGTTTAATCCGGTGCCGAACGTTGTGTATGGTCCGCTGCTCGACAATCCCGGAGCCTACTCGCAACCCACAGGGCTTACTTTTGGCGACTCGGGTCGAAATTCCCTGGCCGGACCGGGCCGCCTCAATTTTGACATGGGATTGTTTAAGCACTTCAAGGTAAAGGAGTCGATGGCGTTGGAGTTTCGCGCCGAAGCTTTCAACATCTTCAACCATCCGCAATGGAATGGCATAAACAACACCTCTTGTGGGTTGGAAATTAACTCGGGTGCGGACGATTGTGTGAACGGCGACGACGTTGGAGATGCTCCCAACAATTTCCTGCATCCGAGTGGAGCCCACAATGGCCGGATCGGTGAATTCGGTTTGAAGTTCATCTTCTGAGCCCTTACGGTAGATGGCATCCCCCTGGGCTCTAAGCGAATCGCGATTCTCTGAGAAGAGGCGTGCCTCAATGTTGCGAAGCGTCCAGCAACTCCTTCAGATACTGCTCCCATGCCGCTGCCCACGTGTGCGTGCCGTGGCCGTGAGTTTCCTCGGAGATAGGAAGCAGGACGAAACGACCCCTCTTCACTCGTTTGATTTCGCGCTCTGCGATCCCTAGCTCCGGAGGGTTGATGAAATCGTCCGCCGAATTGACGAACATCACCGGGGCGGTGATTTTCTCGAGCTCGGGCGAAGGATCGTAGTTCCATGACGCATTCAACGCGTAAAGCAGGTCGTTGGCGTCGTGGTCCGCGCTGAACCGCTTCACGTAGTCCGCGCGCGCTGCATCGGTAGCGTCGCGGGTCGGAAAATTTCTCTGCATCTGCAGAGATGAACCCGCGGCCATGTAGAACATCTCTGCCCCAATCTTCAGACCTGCGAGAGGTTGTGCGGCATACTCTCCGCCCTTCCAATCAGGATCGTCGCGAATGGCGTCGATCACCATCTTGCGCCAGAGTCGATTCCGCCCCGCGATCTGCACCGGCTGGCAGGCCAAGGGCATGAGTGCGTCCATAAAGTCGGGGTAGGTCTCGCCCCAAACCCAGGAATGCATGCAGCCCATGGATGTGCCCAGGATCAGGCGCAGATGGTTCACTTTGAGTCCTTTTTCCAGCAACTCGTGCTGCGCCGCAACCATATCTCTGTAGTCGTACTGTGGAAAGTGAGCATGCATACCGTCGCTGGGCTTGCTGGATTTTCCGTGGCCGATGTTATCCACCAGAATAATGTAGTAACGGGTAACATCGAGAAGCTGTCCCGGGCCAAATAGCACGCCCGCAAACTGTGGCGCGAGAAACTGTGCGCCGGACCCGGTCGTGCCGTGCAACAGCAGGATGGCATTCATAACTTGGCCGTTGGTGTTGCGCACGGGAGTTCCGAACGTCGCGTAATGTATACGCAGCGCAGGCAGCGTCGCGCCCGATTTGAAATGAAAATCGGGAGAGACGTAATCGCCTTCCTTGGGCGCGGGCAAATTACTTGGCTGTTGCGCCGAAGAAACCGCTGCGCAAGAAAGTAGGATGGCTAGAAACGCAAACCAAGACGTTCGAATGGAATATCCCATAGCTTGCACCGTCCTTCCGATCTGGCGCGTTGCGCCCGAGAGTCTTTACTGCGTCTTGCTTATCCGCGCAGCTCATACCCTGCGGCCTGGAGGCCGCTGATAATGCGCTCGCGCGCTGAATTCACTTCCTCGGTGGCTAACGTGTGATCGACCGCGCCCAAAGTTAGACGAAACGACACGCTCTTTTCGTTCGAAGGTAAAGCGTATATTCCAAGAAATTCCAGACTAACCAATTCGGCGCTACCCAATGCGTACAGTTGTTTGGCGAGAGTTCCGACAGGTTGCCGATCTGGCCCCACTATGGAAAGATCAAAGTTGCTGGTCGGAAACCGTCGTAACGGACTGTACATCTTGGCATCGGGAAGGACTGCCTTCAGCGCGTCCATCCCAACTTCCAACAACACCGCGTGCCCGCGCTCAACCAGCGCAGGACGCAGTTCAAACAGTCGACCCACCTCGCTGCCGGAACAAATGAGCAGTCCAGCCCTCTCCGGATGTTCGTAAGGGCGGGGCATGTCAACGGGGATCACTTCCATTTGCGGCACGATATATGTCGCTACCCGCTTTAGCTCGGAAATGCCTGCCACGCCGTCGCCCTCCAGGTCATAAATAGCGGCCGCAATCTGCAGCTCCTCTTTCACGTCCGTCCTTTGGACACGACGGTACTGCTTCCCTATTTCAAACAAACGAAACGAAGTGAAAAATCTGCTGTTATCAATTATGTTTGCCCAGATTCCCGGAATGAGGCTCGGTCTAAGATGACCTTGACCCGAATCAATCGGGTTTACAACTTCGAGAATCTCGCCTGAATCAAAACCAAATGCGGCTAAAGCCGCACTCCCTATGAAAGAGTAATTCGAAACCTCGGTGAATCCTTGTCCAGCAAAAGCCGCTCGAATGTCGCGCTGCAGGTCGTGATCCCGATTCCGTGTTACCGGTGCAGACGGAATTAGGGGAGCTACTGGATCGATCGATGCATATCCAACGATGCGGCCAATCTCTTCCACTAAGTCCTCAGGAACCGAGATATCCTTGGTCGCTCTCCAACTGGGCACGTCGACGATCAGCGTCGTGCCACCCTTGTCGGTGACCTCAAATCCGAGAGCGCGAAAAATATGCACCACCTGATCTCGACTTACCTCCTTACCTAACTTCATCGCCGCCCACTGTAAGTCGAAAGTGATCTTGGGACACGTAAGTTCTTTCACATATTTGTCGCTGTAGGCAGTTAATTCAGCCCCATGGTCAAGACTATTCAACAGCGAGGATGCCCGGTTGAGGCCAACAACTGTATTCTCGGGATCCTGTGCTTTCTCGAAGCGCATAGACGCCTCTGTACGAATCCGAAGGCGGGATGCGGTCTTCCTGACACTGCTAGCCAGGAAGCACGCACTTTCGAACAGGACTCTTCGCGTCTGCAACGTGATTGCTGTTTCACTCCCGCCGATGATTCCCGCCAAAGCGACCGCCCGCTCGCCATCGGCGATCACAAAGTCATCGTCGCCGAGGGAATAATCCTCTCCGTTGAGAGCTCTGAGACATTCACCCGAGCGAGCCCGGCGCACCTGTATTTCACCGCGCAATAAATCTGCATCGAACGCGTGCATCGGTTGGCCGATCTCGCACATCACGTAATTTGTAATATCCACTACATTGTTGATCGTCGATACACCAAGAGAGTGCAACCGGTACTGCAGCCAAAGAGGTGACGGGACGACATGAACGTTCTTGACGAGAGCAGCACTGTATCGAAAACATCCCGACGCATCGATACTCCCGACCAATTGCTCAGCGGAGAACTGAGATAAGTCAACGCGCGGAGGGCTGCTCATCTTCAGGCCGCAAATGGCCGCGACCTCCCGCGCCATCCCAACGTGTCCCCATAGATCGGGCCGATTTGTGAGGGACTTGTTATCGATTTCGATAATCCAGTCGGGTTCCAGTGACCCTTCCCCCTCCCACAATTCGGCGATTCCGGAGTGATCGTCGCTCACTCCTAATTCCCGGGCACTGCCTAACATTCCATCGCTCTCGATGTTATCGATCTGCTTCTTGCCTGCCGGCAAATACAGAGTGCGAACTCCAGCCCTGCAATTCTCTGCGCCGCAAACCACCACTCTGCGTCCATAACGCTCTGTATCGACGACCGCCCGGCGATTGTGAGAGCCAGGGATCGAGAAAGCCTCGACGATCATAGCCGCGCTGGCTTGCGCCAACAGAACACCCACCGGATACACACCATCGCATTCCGCCGTCTTCATCGTAATCTGGCGTGCCAGGCTGTTGGCGTCGAGCGACAGCCCAGCGACGAGATCCCGCAACCAGTTGTAGGAAAATCTCATGATGTGCTTAGAACTGATTCAAGAAGCGCAGATCACCGCTTTGCAACAATCGAATGTCGTCGATGCGGTACCGCATCATCGCCAAACGGGTGAGGCCCAATCCGAAGGCAAATCCATTCCATTCTTTGGGGTCGACACCGCAATTCTGCAGCACGTGAGGATGAACCAATCCGCAAGGCAGCAATTCTACCCACCCACTTTGCTTGCACACTGGGCAACCTACTCCGCTGCAAACCAGGCATCTTATGTCGAGTTCAAAGCCCGGCTCGACGAAAGGGAAGTATCCCGGCCGCAGGCGCACTTCTACGTCCCGGCCAAACACGGAGCTCAGCAGCGCCTTCATGAAATGGAGCAGGTGTGCAACCGAGATGTCCCGGTCCACCATCATGCCTTCCAACTGATAAAACGTGTGCTCATGGGAGGCATCCACTTCTTCGTTTCTGAACACTCTCCCCGGAGCCACCATCCGAATCGGAGGACCGAACTTCTTCAAAGCGCGAACCTGAACCGGCGAGGTATGGGTTCGCAGCAGATGTCCATCCGCCAACCAAAAAGTGTCCTGCATATCGCGCGCGGGATGCTCGGCGGGGATGTTCAGTGCGTCAAAGTTGTTGTATTCGCTTTCGATTTCTGGTCCGTCCACCACGCGGAACCCCATAGACATGAACAATTCTTCGAGTTCGTCTTGAATGATCGTCACCGGATGCCGATGTCCCGCCTGAACCCCGGAAACCGGTATGGTCAAATCGACCCATTCCTGCGCCAGCCGTTCTTGCAACTGCAAGCGTTCGAGGGATTGCTTCCGCGATTGAAATTGACTCTCGATCTGCCGTTTGGCGTCGTTCAGCAGTTGCCCTATTTCTGCGCGATCGCCCGGCGGCACGGTACCGAGCATCTTCGCGATCTGCGCGAAATCCCCTTTACGGCCCAGAACCGCGACTCGGACCCCCTCCAATTGTTCGAGGCTGCAAAGTTCCGCGATCTGGGTTATAGCAAAACTCATCGTTTCGCTAATTCGTTTCTTCAGGTCTTCCATATTGATGAGAATGGCGAAACTTAAACAATAGAGTAGACAGGGTACACAGTCAACGTTCGCGCGTGGCGTCATGGAATCGGGCAACTCCGTGCGGATACGGCGGTCTGGCGCGGGTTATCCGTTGTTCTAGCCGCATCCGGAGAGGGCACGACGGGGAATCGTTCAGCCGCTACCCCTTACTGTTCCGCATCGACTCGACAATTGATGGGTCCCTGGCGCGTCGAAAAGTGCCCGTGTGATACGATTCGAAAATGCCGCGTGTCTTTCCTGCCGCGGTCGTGTTTTTACAGGCAGTGCGGCGTTCTTCTTCCAATTCTTGATGGATTTCATGGAGAGGCATTGATCGAAAAAGGCGGATACATTCGCGATATCCTGGCTCGCGCTCCGGGAGCCAGGATTGATGCATTTGGTTGGGTGAAGACGAGGCGTGATGGAAAAGGAATTCACTTCATTCAGCTTCAAGATGGCTCGTCCTCGCAAGATCTACAGGTAGTCGTAGAAGAGGGGCGAGTTCCCAGCGAACTCATGGCGCAGGTTACGACCGGCGCTTCGCTTCGGGCTACGGGCGAACTCGTGAAGTCGGTGGGCGCGGGTCAGGCGATTGAGTTGCACGCTGACGAACTGCAGGTCTTTGGTTCCTCCGATCCGGCCACGTACCCGCTGCAAAAAAAAGGCCATACGATGGAGTTCTTGCGCGAGATCCAGCATTTGCGGTCCCGCAGCAACACCTTCAGCGCGGTCTTCCGAGTACGGAATGCTCTCTGCTGCGCCATCCACAAATTTTTTCAGGAAAACGGGTTTATTTACTTTCATTCGCCCATCATTGCTACTTCCGACGCTGAGGGCGCTGGCAGCATGTTCACTGCGACCGGTATCGATTTCAATCATCCTCCCAGAACCTCCGACGGGAATGTTGATTTCTCCCAGGATTTCTACGGCAAGCGTGCGTTCCTGACGGTAAGTGGTCAACTGCAGGCAGAGATGGCCGCGCTTGCCTTTTCCAACGTTTATACATTTGGCCCCTGCTTCCGCGCTGAGAAATCCACGACGCCGCGCCATTTGGCAGAGTTCTGGATGATCGAGCCCGAGATGGCCTTTTGCGATCTCAACTGCTGTCAAGTCTTAGCGGTGAGGTTCTTGAAGTTCATTATTGCTGAGCTTTTGGACAACTGTGCCAGCGAGATCGAGTTCTTTAACAAGCGCATCGACAATGACGTTCTTAAGACGCTCGAACATGTCGCCACCAGCGATTTCGCCCACATCACCTACACGGAAGCGATTGGAATTTTGGAAACAGCGATCAAGAATGGTCGAACCTTCGAATTCCCTGTCTTCTGGGGCTGTGACTTGCAAAGTGAGCATGAACGGCACCTCACAGAGCAGGTTTTCCGCAAGCCAGTAATCGTTACCGATTACCCCAAGGAGATTAAGGCGTTTTACATGCGCTTGAATGAGGATGGACGAACTGTCCGGGCCATGGACATCCTGACTCCTCGGATCGGCGAGATCATTGGAGGCAGTCAGAGAGAAGAACGCCACGACGTTCTCGTTTCTCGAATTCGTGAGGCCGGGTTGAATGAGGAGCACTATCGCTGGTATCTCGACCTGCGGAAGTTTGGATCGGTGCCTCATTCCGGATTTGGTATGGGCTTGGAGAGAATGATGATGTACGTGACGGGAATGAAGAACATCCGCGACGTCATTCCCTGTCCCCGATCTTTTGGAGCCGCAAGTTTATAGCGAAACCGTATTAAACAGTTCTCGCGAATCCGTTCTAAAGCCGCCATTGGCGCGGCCTTGAGCGTAGTTGCCGCCAGCGGCCCGTGTCTCCGCGGCTGAAGTTTGTGATAACCTTTAAGATTCGCTGAGCACCGCCGATCACTGCGGCAAAGCCGCGTGTAGTGTGTCTCGTGGAAGATGGCGGATTTGGAAATTGGCATAACGGTACCCGATCAGATGACTGAAACGCAATCCATGAAAAGAACGTTGATCGCCGAAATAGGGCCGCACCTGGGCCAGGAAGTCCGGCTCTCGGGCTGGATGCACACCATCCGGCGTCTGGGAAAGTTCGCCTTCCTGCTTCTTCGCGATGCCTCAGGAGTGGGGCAGATCATAGTCGATTCTAAAGAGCAACTCGCTATTTTGGCGGAACTTCAAGACGAGAGCGTGCTCGAAGTGGTGGGTACGGTAGTGGCCCAATCCAATGCTCCCGGCGGCTTCGAAATCCACAAACCGACGATCCGTCTCATCTCCGCGGTAAAAGATGTCGCCCCGTTTCCGATCAACAAAGCCACGCTGAACGCCAATATCGATACCTTTTTGGATAACGCCGCCTTCGGATTGCGGCATCCTCAGAAGAAAGCGGTATTCACGATCTCCGCCGCTGCCATGGCCGGATTCCGAAAGCACCTCAACGATCAAGGCTTTACGGAAGTCACTACCCCGAAGATTGTCGCCTCCGCCACTGAGAGCGGGGCGAATGTGTTTAAGTTGGACTATTTTGGCCGGAATGCTTATCTGGCGCAGAGTCCGCAGTTCTACAAGCAAATGATGGTGGGTATTTTTGAGCGTATATTCGAAGTTGCGCCGGTATTTCGTGCCGAGCCCCATTCGACAACACGTCATCTCAACGAGTACGTCAGCTTGGACGTTGAGTTTGGGTTCATCGAAGACCATAGGACAGTAATGAAATTACTTAGCGTCCTTATGCGGGCAATGGTCGATCATGTTATGAATCACTGTAAGGCGGAAGTCGCATTGTTGGATATCAAAGCACCCGCAATGCCCGCCGAGTTTCCGACTATTTACTTTCCGGAGGCGTTGGAACTCGTCTACAAGCTCCATGGCGACGACTGCCGCGACGAACCTGATCTTAGCCCACAGCACGAGCGGTGGCTTTGTGAATGGGCCCTCAAGGAGTACCAATCCGAGTTTCTTTTCGTTACGGGTTATCCGTCGTCCAAGCGGCCGTTTTATACGCATCCCAATCCCGCCGATCTGCGCTACACCAACGGCTTCGACCTGCTATTTCGAGGAACGGAACTGGTAACGGGCGGTCAAAGGCTTCACCTTTATGCGGATTACGTGAAAGCGCTGACTGACCGGCAGTTGCCTTTGGAGCCGTTCAGCGGATATCTGGATGCATTTCGCTACGGAATGCCGCCGCACGGAGGGTTTGCGATAGGACTTGAGCGATTCGTTATGCTTTTGCTCAACTACCAGAATCTTCGCGAGACTACTTTGTTCCCAAGAGATCTAAATCGTTTAACGCCTTAAGTGGCTCGTCGACGCCGCATCGGCATTGAGTCCTGCCTCTGTTTTGTAATCACCTGATCTGTACAGGGAACCATGCCCTGTCCTGCTTCACGTTAGCACTGAATCACCCTTCAGTTTGTTCGGCAAACGAAGGCTCGTAGCAAGTCTGCTCTGTAATCCCGCCGTGGCCCTGAAGCTCGTCTTCTATGCCGCAACTAACTACTAGTTCCATATTCGTAACAAGACTAGGGCCGCATCAAACGTAACGCATAAGTCCAGGCCCCGCCATTGTTTGACATCTGGCTCGGTGGTAAGTGCAGGTTATAAGACGAATAGATTATTATAGTAGATAGACTTGCGCGACATACTTGTTTATATACCGTCGTAATTCCTTAAAATCTCCTTGCCTCAATAGTTTACGAAACCCGAAATTATGACGAAGAATATCTACTTTGTTGTTGACACCACCTTGGAATCGCAGTAAGGTGCGTTGCCTTACCTCAGGCTGGTGTATTTTTCACACTGCCAACAGCCTGAGCCTCTTCAGCTGCTATCGGGAAATCAAGGGCCGAGTCCGGGTCAATACACTTATATAGTATCGTTCTAAATCATCGATGGAGGAACGCGTATGCATGAAGTTACGATTCACAATATAACCCCGGAACACTTCGCAAAGGTTAAGGATGCTGTCCTGGGCCCATTCGAAGGGAAGGCAGTAGGTGCCAACGAAGTCGATGTCAAGGGTGCTCGTGCTACTTACACCTACGATCCCAAGGCAAAATCCCTTACGGTAGGCCTGTTGTCGACGCCGGCATTAGTAACCAAAGGTTATGCCTTGGGGCAGCTTTACGACGCGATTGGCCGCCTCGGATAGAGGCTCCCAGCAAGCTTTGAAGATTTGTCTTTCATTCTAAAGGCCGGAATCAAACCGGAGAAAGAAGAGGTCAGCTCGTGACGACGTATTGGGATATGCAGCAGATTGACATTGTCAACAACGCCGGCGCCGATCTTAATGTTTCCAACGTAGGACCGCTGGAACACGGCGAGTGGGACACGTATCCCACCGCTCGAGTGGCCCAGGGGACTACTGCGAGCCCGGCGTTCATCACTCGCAGTGTGAATGCGGCGGAAGTAGGGCCGGGTCCGGGAAGCGTTTCCTACACGCTGCCCGATGGAACAGCTTTGAATATTTCGTTCGATATGTCGTTCGCGGTGTACCAGGTAACGTACTCGCAAGCGACGGCGGGCGGGCCCCGTGGAGGTAATTACACAATTACTCTCGACTGTCACGAAGACGGTTGGCATGGCCAGGGCCGCCGCTACTACGGAACGATCACCATCACAGCCAGCACCAAGGGTCCGAACACGGCGTTATGCAAGGTGACAAACTGACTCTCCAGCAAGCAGCGGAGATCAGCGGGGCAATTCTCGAAGGGGATGGTTCCATCCCCTTGCGAGCTTTGTCTCGCTTGGAAGATGCCGGGGAGGGCGATCTCACCTTTTTCGACGGCAGGCAGAGTGCGGAGCTGCTGGCGACAACCCGCGCCGCTGGCGTCTTGGTGGACCGGCGAGAGCTTCCCTTCCCGTGCGAAGCCGCACTCTTGCGCTGCGACGCGCCGCATCGCGCCTTTCTCGCGATCGCCAGGGAGTTGTGGCGGCGCGAGGCTTTTCTTCCGGCGGGCATCGACGCAAGCGCGAGCGTTCATCCCACCGCGGTGCTCGCGCACGGGGTCCACATCGGGCCGCACGCTGTCATCGGCGCTGGGGTAAAGCTGGGAGAAGGTGTTTCGGTTCATGCAGCAGCCTGTCTCGGCCAGCATGTGAACGTGGGTGCCGGAACCTATCTTGGGGCCAACTGCGTGATCGGCAGCGGCGTCGAGATCGGTGCGCAGTGCAGCATCTTTCCGGGAGCCGTGGTTGGTTTTGCCCATCGTCCTGGAGTGCCTGGAGACGAAGACGATCAGGCGCCGAGTACCGGAGGCGTCCGCATCGCCGACGGGGTGCAGATCGGCGCGAACGCGGTGATTGAATCTGGCGAGTCCTGCCCCACACGCTTGGGCTCTGGCGTACGCATCGGGGCCTTAACCATGATCGGGCATGATGCACAGATCGGAGCGGGCGCACGCATCGGTCCAACCTGCGGCCTCGCGGGCGAGGCAGAGATTGGTGAGCACGCACTGCTTTTCGGACAAGTCGGCGTCAGCAGCCGCGCCCGCGTCGGCGCCTATGCCACGGTTCTGGCCAAGAGCGGCGTCGGCAGAACTGTTCCCGCAGGGAGCGTCTACGCCGGCATCCCCGCGCGCCCGCGGAAGCGTTGGACGTTGGCCATCAACGCATTTTACCGCCTCCCTGAATTTCGGCAGAAGCTGCGTCAAATCGAGGCGGTCCTAACATCTGTGCAGGCGCGCTTGAACTCCTTGCCAACATCGAACAATGCGAGCCTCACGGAACCATCCAGCCCCGTTCAAACAAACGGCCACGATTAGGAGATAGTCATGCCCAGCATTCCCAGCGGAACCTGGCCTTCTACAGACGCCAACGGTATTCAACTCGTAGACCCTGTTACCATCACTCACCAGGGAACGCTGGTTGTTTTTGCCCGTCAGGCAAGCACGCCCGTAAATTTTCTTTATTACAACGTGCTGATCCCAAACACCGCGCAGAGCGCTACGGTGGGCGATTGGCAGGGGTGGAACTATCTGCCCATGACGGAACCCAGCGGCGCCGACCAGCCGCCTCTGCAAGTTTCCGCCGACCAGCAGCCCATGCTCCGAGTTGCCGGCATTGACCTGGTAACCGTCTCTCCCGCTGCGACAATTCTCACTCCGGCCGATGCCGCCTTTCGCGTCATCACCGACGGCCAATACATCTCCTGCTTTCGCGTCTCGACCCTGGCAACACTCTATGTCGACAGGTTTGTGCTCATCCAGAGCACACTGCCGGCGACCGATCCGGAGTCGTCGCCCAGCGGGCAATCCGTGTGGAACTTGCAGCGCGCCTGGGAAGTGCGCTACCGGCGCAGTCAGCGTCGCGATATTCCTGACGGAACTCAGGACACTCTCGATTCGCGTAATATGGTGGACCAACCGTTTCTCGAACCTACGGAGGAGATTTCTGGACTGCCGAATGTTGCGGCGGGGCAATTCGCGGTTGCGTTGACGCCGTCGCTCGACAATGCCCGCCGTTGGAACATCTTCACGGTTGGGAGCAACCTCATCACCGCAACATCCTACCCGTCCGATCCCACCGGGCGCATCCTGGTGGGTGAATCTATCCCATTCTCAATCACCCCCTTGGCCACAATGTCCGACGGTTCAACCCAGCCGATGACCTGTTCCCTGGGCGCGAGCGCAACCACCTATGAAGAGCAGGAGACCGCCACGATCACAGGCGAGGAACCGCTCCAGGTGCGCCGCGCCACCCGGATCATGCTGGCTGTGCCCGCATCGAACGCCGGGATCGGGCTGAGCGCCGCAATGCTGGTCTATGACTTCCTGGTGCAGACGGACGGAACACTTCCGGCGTGGCCGGCCAACATTGGCTGTGTTCCCGTCGATGGCAGTTTCAACAGCAGCAATCAGTTCACGCCCACCCTGGGAGTCCCTTCCTATCCAGTCCCGGATAATGCGATTCGCGTAATCGGCAAAGCCACGGCCATCGGCACTTTGCTGGGCCAGCAAAATGCCCAGGCCTCGCCGACTCTGTTTGATAGTGGCGACGGCCTGGTGCACAACTACTTTGCCGGAGCCAACACCAGTTCGCCCAACCTCTACGTGGCCCAATACACGCCGCTGGTGACTCGGGCCGTCGCCAATTTGCCCTGGCAAACCGCGGGCACTCCGAAACAACAAGGGAATCTCTCGCTCGTGGCGCAACGCAGCGGAACCACTTTCAACGGATTGACCGTCACGGTGGGTGACTGCGCGGGCAACAGCGATCTCTCCAATCTGAGCGTGAATTACGGCTCCGCCGCCGGCGTGCCTCAGGAAACGTGGCTGGGTTTGCCGCGTGAGTTGCGCGCCATAACTGCAACTCTTAACGGCAACGCCTCCAACGATGCCAGTAGCGTGGCCGTGCAATCGGGCGCTTCGCCGTTCTATGACTATTCGGGCTTGCTCAAGCAAATCCGGCTTCCTCTCGGCAACAGCAACCCCCCGGTCAGTTTCCTCACGCTGGTTTCCCATCGTCCGGATATTTTACTGACCAGCGCGAATGTCGCAGCGCCTTCGGGCGATCAAACGACAATGACGCTGACCTATACGACCTCGCAGGGAACAGTAACGCAGACTTGGCAGAACCTGCCCACGAATTCGACTCCGCTGGTCCCTGTGCTCAACGGCGACGCGGCCGCAAGCGTGTATCCCTACACGCCGGCTTCTGGAGACACCGCTATTTATGGCGTGGCTACGGATGGTGGAACCATTTTGCTGGTGGCGGCGCAAAACACGCCGGTTGTCACGATTACGATCAGCCCGGCGTCAAATTTTTCCACCACCGAATGCAATGTGGCGATCCAGGCTGGAGCCAATCCCCAGATTACGCTGAGCAACGTGTCGCGCAAACAGCCGGATTTCATTAAGGCCTTGCAAGCCTACTCCGGCGTGATGGCGCTGTTCTCTTATATCTCCGCGGATCCGGTGGCCGGCCTCGTCGGCAATCAGGCGATTACTGCGGCTCTCGACCTGCGTGGCGGATCGACGCTCTTCGACGTGGTTCCCCCGGCCGCTGCCAGCACTCTCGTTCAAGTGTCACTGACCTCGACGTCCCTGCAAGGACACACGCTCAATCCGCCTCCCGGCACAAACGAAACCGTTCCCAACAACTTGATCGCTCTGGCCGCAATTCCCATCGACCTTCCTCAATTTGGTCAGACCGCCATCGTGCAGGACGTGAGTGCCAAGGTTTCGACGCAAGGCCAGAATGGTGCATGGCTCGTAGCGCACAATCCGCAGGCCTTGAGCCTCAACGGACAGAGCGCGGTTCAGGTCCCGTTGTCCACGCCTGCGGCTCCTCTGCTCACACCCGGCCGCTTCTGGACGCTCGAAGCATGGTGCAATCCCTCCATTGGAGCCGAGTCCAGAGTGCTGGCCTACAACAACGGAAACCCCGCGCAGCTGGGTGGAGTCGTGCCCTCGTATTTCATCGGAACCATCGGTCAGCCTGCGCTCGAATACCAGACCTATACGCCCACGGGGCCTTATCAGTCCAGCTATGTGAATGTACCCGCCGATCCGCAATTCGACATCGCTTCGAGCAAAGTAAGTACTTTCACTTGGGAAGCTCTGGTCAATCCGCAATCTCCACCGTGCCCTTCCGGCAGCGGCGTGTTGGGCTGCGTGGTCGAAGGGCAGGACACCGTTTACCCGGATACCGCGCTGTTTCAACTGGGTCTCGATGCCCAGTTCCATCTTGTCTTCGGTTATCGAGTGAACTCGGGCGGGCTGCCGGTCACGCAGACTTTCAGCTCACCCAAGTCTTTGACCGCTGGTACTTGGACCCACGTCGCCGTCACCGGGCGGAATTCCTCCGCTGGTTGGACCTTCCAGCTCTACATCGACGCACAGCCGGCGGCGCAGCAGACTGGCATCCACATTTACCAGGATATTGAATCGCCGTTTGTGTGCATCGGCGCCAGCGATATCCGCAGCGTCAGCCTCTTCGGCAATATGGCCGAGGTGCGTTGTTGGCAGACTGCGCGCTCGCAGGCCGAGATCAAACGCACCATGAACTCCACCCTGACGGGCTTTGAGCCCGGCCTCTACGGCTATTGGCCCTTGATCGAAAAGCCGGCGCAGGGAGCGGTCTTCGTGAATCAGGCGCAAGGCACTGGCGCTCCGCTCAATGGAGCCATGCAGATCTTCAACCAGCCGGTCACATCCTCGTTGGACGGCGCATTCGTCAGTATATTGACCGGAGTAGGAGGAGCGCCCGCGATTCAAGCCCATGCTTTCCTGCGCACCAACTCGTGGAACCACATCGCCGTAGTCTACGAGGCCACGGGAGCGCTGAACATGAATCCCGGCGACTTGACGACTTCGCGCATCGATTACGGTGTGTGCAAGAATGCCGCGGGACTCAGCTTCCAACAGGCCAATAGCATCGAGGCCTGGGTTCAAATCGCCGCCCCGTCCACTTCGGCGCAAACCATATTTGCGCAATGGGGAACCACCCCGGCGAATCAGGCTTATCAGTTTGGCGTCAGCAACCTGGGCCAGCCTTCCTGCTCGGTCGCGGTCAACGATCCCGTCACGGGCATTCCCTTTGCCCTCACCGCCACGGGCCCAACTTCGGTCTGCGATAGCAAACCGCATCATCTGGCCGCAACATGGTCGATCGCCACCAGCACGGACGCCAACAACAATATTTGGACCACGTGCACGTTGACGCTCTACGTCGACAGCGTCGCCCAAACGCCAGCTCAAAAGAAATATCAGGCGCCGGCCGTTTCCGTGGTCAGCCCAACCGCCACTCCGTTTACGCTGGGCATCAGCGCGTTGCAAACCCCAAAGACGGGCACAGTCGCCATAGAGTCGCAGGCTCCCTTCATTGGTGTGCTGACCGGATTACGCTTCTGGTCGATCACCCTCACCGCCCAGCAGATCTCGCAGGCGAGGACTCAGAATTTCGAATACGACTCGACCAGCGGTGTTACCTCCGCCTGGTGGTTCGACGAAAACAGCGGCATCATTGCGGCCGACACGGCAGGCAGCAATGACATCACGCTCAGCGACACGGATATGTGGGCCGCATTTGCTTCGATCGCCAGCACTACCGTTTATGCCGATGGCGTGCTCGCCGGGCTCACCAGCCCCATTACCGCCTCCGGCTACCTGGGTGCCGGGCAATTCACCGTGGGCGCCTACCAGAACCAGGGCGCCTTGAGTACTACTTTCAACGGTCAAATCGCTGAAGTACGCATCTGGAAGACGGCCCGGGCCCAGCAGCAGATTCAGGGCGGAATGTATCATCCGTTATCCGGCAACGAATACGGACTACAAGCCTACTGGAGTTTCGATGCCACGCTGAAAGATCAGACTGGGCGCGGCAATGACGGAAGCAATATCGGCTCACCTCAATTCACCGCATCCGCCGCCCCTGTCGCCAATGAAGGCCCGGCGGTCCGTAACATCTATAACGGACCGGTAACCGCGTATCAGGAAGCGCTCATGGGCACGGCCGCAATCGCCGAGTACGGCGACACGGGAACCAATCAGGACGGTACTCTTTACGCGGTTCTCTACCGGCGCTATGCGTACACGAATCCCAATCTCAATCTCACGGAAAACTTCAGCGTCGGCGACCTCGACCTCACCTATATCGGCCAGGCGCAGACCAATCCCACGCTGATCGGTTACATCGAAGGCGCGCCTCCGGTGCCGAGCGAGAATCTTACCCGGCCCCTCTACAGCAGCTATCTGGGGTACAACGGATACGCCGACTGCAGCACGGTTGCTCTGGTGCAAGCCGAAACCAGCAGCTTCACCTTCTCGTCGCAGGACTACAAGACCAGCTTCACGATGGATATCGACTTCAAGGCCGGAGTGCTGGCCAGCAACAAACTCGCGGTAGGAGCCGTAGTGTGGCAATCGGAAGCCTTTGTCCAGAAGCTAAAGATCGGCCTCCACACGAAAGAAAGCCTTCTCATGGCTTCGCAAGTGGATGAGAAGCACGTCTCCGCCTGGACCCGCACTTACACCAACCAATTCGGTGTGCGCGGATATTGGGAGCCCCAGGCCACCAACCCCGACGATTATCTGAATCCGGTCGTGGGACGCCGTTACCAGCCTTTGAACATTGGCTACGCGCTGGTCGAGTCGATGACCGCCGATGTCTACATCATGCGCATGAGATCCACCGGCAGCATGGTCGGACGAGTCACGGTGCCCAATCTCGATATTCCGCCGGACAAGAATATTATTCTCTTCCAGATTAATCCCGGCTACACCAAGAACGGTACGCTCGACGGCAAAGTTGGTTTCGTGAACGATCCCAGCTATCCGACCGCGGACACCACGCGGGGCAGTTACTTCAAACCCAAGGAAGCCTATGTGCTCAAGGCTGCCGCCGAGCGGCAGGAGCAGACGCTAAAGACCTACTTCCAACAATTCGATGCCGAAGGCCGGGGCAAGGCAGGAAGCCCTGATCTAAGCGATCCAACCCAGCACATGTTCTACGATTTCAAAACCGAGACGGCCAGCAAAAGTATCGCCAACACTTACGTCTGGAGTTCCAACGGTGGCCTGTACAAAAGCGAGGAGCAGTTCTCCGCCATCTTTGAGAAAACTTTTACCGGCATTTACAACATGAGCTGGTCGCTGGGTCCGTACGTGGATACGGAGTTCGCCGTCAAAATCGGCGTCTTTGGCGGCCTCGACTTGCTGTTCGGAGGACAGATCAAAGTACAGGTGGCCAAGACCGAGACCGAGACGCGAAGCTTCGGACTCAACGTCAACGTACCGGGAGAGCCTTTCATTGCCAGCTACGATCCCACTACGCAGACGTATTCCTATGCGCCCACTCCGGGCAAGGTGCTTTCCTACCGGTTCATGACTTTTTATCTGCCGCCCAGCACGGACAACGCGGATACTTTCCTTGACCGGGTGATCGATCAGAACTGGCTTCACAACAGCAGCGATCCGGACGCCACCGTGCTGCGCGGCGCTCAGATTAAAGGCAACGCCCTCTGGCGCGTCCTGCACCGCGTCACGTTTGTTTCGCGCGTGCCGCCTCCGGCTTCTGGCAATCCCATACAATCGGTCGGCCGGGCGCAACGGCTTGCCATCATGCTGGACAATAATCAGTTGCTCATCGACCTTGTGCAACAAGTGCTGGGCAACAATCATGCGCCAACGGGGGTCGAGATTGGATCCGCGCTGGCTACTATCCTGGCCCCGCCAGACGGCTCAAAGCCTTTGCTCGGCACCATCGTTCCCTGGTGGACGCAATTTGTCGCGTCGGCCACCGGAAACAATCCACCTCCGGCTGCGTCGGCGTTGCTCACGCAGATATTGACTGACGCCTTTACTTATATCCAGGCTGGCTATTCGACGGGAGTGTTGCCCTTGCGGGAAACCAGCTGAAGCAAGCCAAGCAAGATCAATCCGAAGTGCTTTTCCCGGTTGCGTCCCTCTGCGGGTTTTTCGAGAATAGTTTGGTCGCTCTTTTGAGGGCTATGCGCTGGCGAACTCGCTACTGCTTCAAAGTTCCGGTCCAGTTGAGAATGACTTCCTGCGGGTGCGACTGGCCTCCACTTAGCGCTTTCAGAGCAGGAAAGCGCTCGCCCGGAGCGACCGGGCCGAGAGAAGCGAATTCGTTCACGTGGATGGGTAGCGCGCTCGGGGCGCCGAACTGGAAGGTTTCAACGTTCTGAATGGGCACCATCATGAGCTTATCGCCGATGGTGTAGTAGAGCTGTTTGCCATCCGCGCTCCAGGAAGGGAATCCGCCGCCACCGTTGGAGACCTGCCATTTTCCTCCCGGACCAGGGAACGCAATCACGTAGACTTCATACCTTCCCGACTCATCGGATTGATAGGCCAGCCACTTGCCGTTCGGCGACAGAACTGCGCTCGCTTCATTCGCCGGCGATTGGATGAAAGGAGTCAGCTTCTTGTCCCCGTTCAGATCGATGTAGTAGACATCCTGGCGCGTGGCATTATTCTGCACCATGAAGAAAAGATAGCGGCCATTGGGAGACCAGCTGCCAACACTTCCGAAGGTCTTGGGCGTGTCCAATTTTTCCTGCGTGCCCGAGCCGCTGGTAGGCTGGATCCAGACTCCGGCCGAAGCCGTGCCGGCGATGGTTCCGACCGCGATTCTCCTGGCGTCGGGAGAAAATGCGTACGAAACGCTGGCCGCATCCACGAATGTGCTGCGCGACATCGTGTTGCGGCTGGTGTCGACGATCCAAACGTCTCCCTTGCCCGTATCCGGATCGGGCCGCACCAGGCCAACCAGAGAACCATCGCTGGACGTTCGCGGCTCCAGGTAGAGTCCGGGATCGCCAAAACGTCCCACTTCTTTGCCGGTGCGGTCCACCCACATAGGCTGAGTCTTCTGCAGCGAGCCATGACGGTAGACGAGCGTGCCGTGCGCGGCGGTGAAGGCGGCGATGTCGCGAGCGTTCCAGTAGTCGAGCTTCTCGGCCACAGGAGTGGGGTCGCCGCTGAACTTGAGCGCTTTGGGATCGAAGCGCCGCGCCACCAGAACGGTTTCGTGCAGGTACAGGAGATAGCCATCGGAATACTGCACGTTCGAGGCGCTCTCCAATACCTGGCGCGGCTGTTCGCCGGAGAGCGAGGCGGCGTACAACGCGCCTGCGCCAGTGCCTCCCGCACCGACGGCCTCACGATAGGTAAACAGAAAGTGATCGCCGTCCGGCAGAAAGTATGGGTTGCGATGGGTCCAGCCGGGTTTTGCCTCGGTGATCTTCTCGGCCACGCCACCGCCCTCGGGTACTCTATACAAGGGCTCGCGAATGTTAGGCGTGAAGATGATTACGCCGCGCGGACTCCACGATGCGCCGCGGCCTTCCGGGGCATCGCACAGGATCTGTACCGGTCCGCCGGCCAGCGCTACCTTCTTCAACTTGCCAGCCGAAAAGAAGCCAATGTATTTCCCGTCGGGCGACCAGAACGGAAAGCTTGGCCGCTCGACTTCAATCTGTTGCAGCGCGCCTGTGGTTACGTCGCGAACCCACAGCTTTGTTTCAGAAGGATCGCCGGTGAGGAAGGCGAGTTTCGAACCATCGGGAGAAAGTGTCAGAGCGCCGGCCACAACTCCGGTGAAGTCCGTATCGGCGGGTGGGAGCCAGGATGCGGTCATCGGGCGCCGCGCATCTTCAAGCTGGAAGCGGTTCAACAGAAAAACAGCGAGAGCCGCGGCGGCGAGAACCCAGCCCACGGCGGCGGCAATTATCAAGGTGCGCTTCTGTATGGCGCGGCGAGCACGCACCTGGGCGGGGAGCGCGAGCCGGCTGGAAGAAGCTTCCGCAATCCACCGCAACTGCAGCTTCAGGTCGTGCACGGTCTGAAAGCGCTCTTCCGGATCTTTGGCCAGGCAGGTCTTCACTACCTGCTCCAGCGCCGGCGGCGACATGGGCTGGGCCACAGAAATTGGCGGCGGCTCCGAAGCCAGAATCGCCGCCACGATGCTCGCCTGGCTCTTCCCCGTGAACGCCCGCTTGCCCGTTGCCATTTCGTACAGCACCGCACCCAGCGCAAAAATATCGGAGCGCGCGTCCGCCTCTTTGCCTTCGGTCTGCTCCGGGGACATGTACTGGAACGTCCCCACAATCGTGCCCTGCGCAGTCAGCGGCTGATCGGCCGACGGCCCGGAAATCGTCATGGTCAGACTCGAAGCCAATGACGCACCCGCCGGACTGGCTTTGGCCAGGCCAAAGTCCATCAGCTTCGCTCCGGTTTTCGTCAGCATCACGTTTCCCGGCTTCAAGTCCCGATGCACCACGCCGCTTTTGTGCGCTCGCTCCAGGCC
>PLIO01000116.1 GCA_003140075.1 Acidobacteriaceae bacterium
CCGCACTGCCACCGAGAAAATAACCAGTGAAAACAACTCAATCACTCATCAGGTTGCCACGTGCAAGCGCTTCGCCAAAGGGAGAGGGTGGACTGTTAGGAGAGATTGTATCTTCGCCGATTCTGGACATTCCGGCCTCACCGTAAACTCAGCTCTTAAAGACCTGATGCGCAGCGCCACTATCAAACCGAAGCCGTTCGAAGTTCTGCTCTGCACATCAAGCGACAGGATCGCGCGGGACACCAGTCTTGTGATCCGAATCCATAAGATACTCAAGAAGTATGGCGTTGAAATTCGGTTCGCGGAACCTGCCGAAGAGTTGGTTTGTGATCTCCGGAGGTGGGGAAAGAATTGCGGAACCTAAGGGCCCGTGACCACGGCCGATTGAGTCGCGTCGCGTAGGAGCGCCAGCCAACTCATTGCCATCAGGGATTGTGATAACGCTTCAGTGGGGACGAGACGGGTAGACGACCAGAAACGGGTAATTCGGAGGTTCATTCGGCCACTTCGCGCTGCTTCTTCTGCCGCAGTTCCAGAAGCAGGCGTGTGCATTCCGCGCACTTGAAAATATGCAGATCGTTGAGAGCGTCTAGCGTTACACCGCTGGGATTGTCGATCAAGTTCCTCAACACGGCTGGGTCGGGACATCCCTTGCGCTCCGGGTTGGGATAGTGGGCTAGAACGTGCTCCTGTAGTTTTTCAAACAGAAGCGAATCGTCTTCGTTGTCGAACGGGATAAATGGATGCTCAGTCAAAGTCACGGCGTCCTTTCGAAATGAACGAGACAATGCGACAATCATGATTCATGCTGTTCTCCTTCCTGCTTTTCGCGGATTCTTTCAATCGCTCGTTTGCAACGGAGACGCACGGCTGCCTCAGTAGTTCCCAGGGCAGCTGCGATTTCACTCCACCGTAATCGGCTGTAACGGAGCAGGAGGGCAAGGCGCACGTCAGGATGTTCGCCCTGCAAGATTATCTCCAAATCCAGAGCACAATCAATCTGAATTTGCGGGTTTCGTACTGGCGTCGGGGGCAGTTCTTCGCTCGATCCGACAAAGACCATGCGGCCATTGGCTCTGCGCCGGCGCCTAACCTCTTGCAGGACAAGGCGCTGCAAAAGTTGCGTTACTTGCTCAGGTCCAAGCGGGTCTCCAGTTTTTAATCGGCACACGGCGTGTTCGATGGCGGATTCAACGATCTCCACCACGTGCGATCCATGGCCATTGCGCGAGTGCGCGGCTTCGAGCGCTTGCGGCCAGACATTTTCGACCGCAATGCGCAGGGTACGCTCTATCCATTCCTGATCGGGAGAGCACTTTACATTCCAGCATAAATCCGCAGGTGTAGGTAATCGCATCTCGACCGTCTTTCAGCAGGTTTGTCCGGCAGCGTCCGCCTCAAGGCCAGGTTGGAGGATACCGGTTGGGCCAATGAACTGAGCCAGACAGGTCGAGCCGTCGAGCTCTCTAACGAATGACTCAGGGGGATCCCATGAAGCACGGGCGACCATTCGTTTGCTGATATTGTTCTTTTGCGTGTGCTTCGATCAAGCTCGCGTGGCGGACAAAGTCGTGAGTGTGGCATCCGCCTGAGTGCGGGCAAACTAAAGCATTCCGCACAAAACGCAGAGCTGGTATTGGGTATCGACGCAGAGCCTGTGGAAAAGTTGCGCGCAAGTGTTCGTTTTTTCTGTTTTCGACGGCTATCTATATAAAGGGTCCTTTCGCATCCCCCTTGCGAGGTGATCTATGGATATTACGCAGAAGAAAGGCTCGTCCTTCGGTTGGAGCGAAGAAGCCATCTCGCTCGCCAAGCAGGCCCGGATGTTATCGGGCGAAAAACTTGATCAGCTTGTGCGGCGTCTGCAGCGAAGCACTGGACGTTCGCGAGAGGCCTGCTGGCGATTCATCATGCAGGCTGGCCTGAAGATTCGCGATGAACACCGGCGGTGGACAGAGGATGAGTACGAAAAGCTGCGCGAGCATCTTGCAACCCACTCCGTTGCGGAGACCGCGAAGTTGTTGGGGCGAAGTGAAAAGTCCGTTCGCTGTGCGGCTGAGCGCAATGATCTCAGTATCCGCAATATTCGCTGCGATCTGATGTCCATTCACTCCATGGCTCGAATACTGCACGTACGCAAATCTGAGATTCGTTCCTGGATCGAAAAAGGATGGCTGGAAGCGACGGTATGCACCAACGGCAAAAGGTCAACAACGATCATCACCCCTGAAGCATTCCGCGCGCTCTACACACGACACCTCAGCGAACTCATTGCGCAGAAGAGAATCCCCAGCGTGGCGCTGTTCGAGGCTTTCTACAACTTCTGCTTCGTGCCCAAGCACACCATCGGGACGCAACTGTTGACTGTTCGCAGGGATAAGCGTGAGCGGGCTGCTTTCATGGCAATGCAGAATGGGGCAGAATCCGAGGAGGAAGACGATGAGACACAGGAAAGATTTCGCATCAGCTTCGGCGGGGATACGGACTCCGCAGAGGATGCAAACGCCTATTCGGAGTGACCGCTGCGAGCACTGCGGCGCTTGGCTGAATTGGCCCCAGATATCGATCAGAGAAACAGCTGCGAATGTTGTCTGCGGCAGCCTCTTGCTGGCCGTGCTCACGCTTGCCGGGTATGCTGCCTCTCGATGGATCGAACGCGAAGGTTCTATCCTCCAAACGGTCTGGGAA
>PLIO01000188.1 GCA_003140075.1 Acidobacteriaceae bacterium
GCGGTGCGATTCGCGAATCTGGCTGCCCTCGAGCATCTTGCGCAAATTCGCCGCCGTTTTCATTTGTCCGCTGTGCGGACGCGCTTTGTGGATGCGTTCATCGAAGGCTGTGTCGGTGCCTTTCAGCGCGTCGCAGCAGAGGCCGCCCAACACGTCGGCGGAATCGACCAGCGTCTCGGCTGCCAGCAGAGCGAGCGTGCCCACGGCTAACATGCCTTGCGTGCCGTTGATGAGAGAAATAGTTTCTTTCGCTTCCAGCACCAGCGGCTTGATCTGCGCCTGCTTCAGCGCATCAGCACTGGCAATTCGTTTGCCCGCCGCGTCGATACACTCGCCTTCGCCGATCAACGCCAGCGCCAGATGCGCCAGGGGAGCCAGATCGCCGCTTGCGCCCACGCTGCCCTGAGACGGGACGAGAGGGATGGTGCCGCGGTTCAGCATTTCGCACAGTTTGTCGATGACGAGTGCGCGGACGCCGGAATGGCCTTTGGCCAGAGAATTGGCGCGCAGGAGCATCATGGCGCGCGTTTCCGCAATGGAGAGCGGTTCACCAACGCCGACCGCGTGCGAGCGCACCAGGTTGACTTGCAGTTCGCGAATCTGGTCGCCGGCGATGCGCACGTCGCTGAGCTTGCCCACGCCAGTTGTGATTGCATAGGCAAGCTTGTTGCTGGCCACAATGTCGTCGACCACGGCGCGGGCGCGATCTACGCCCTCGCGCGCATCGGCCGACAGGAGGACAGGACGGCGATCGGCGGCAACTTCGCGCACCGCTTCCAGAGTGAGATCGTTGCCGTTGATGTGAAGAGCGTTCAAGAGTACGACCCGTCCTTTTTGCCCACGGCTGCGCGAAACACCTTCAAATACTTCTCCGGCAGCGCGGCAATCTTCATATTTGTATCCGTGACGATGTGCGTGGTCTCGCCTTCCGCCAGCAGCGTGCCGTCTTCCGCGCGACGTAATTCATAACCAAAGTGAACGACCGAATCGCGCACGTTCAGCAATTGCGTACGCACCAGAACTTCTTCGTCATAGCGCACGGGCGCCCGGTAGCGGCATTTAGCTTCGGCCACGGCGATGAAGCATCCATCTTTGCTCTCCATATCGCGATAAGAAAAACCCAACTGCCGCAGTAACTCAACGCGTCCGACCTCGAACCAGACGAAATGGTTGGAATGGTAAACCACGCCCATCTGATCGGTTTCAGCATAGCGCACGCGCAGACGAGTTTCATTGACCGCCTGTGGGTGACTCGAATTCATTTCCCGCTCCACACCGGCTTGCGCTTTTCGAGAAATGAGGTGATGCCTTCGCGGAAGTCCGCGGTGGTGCGGATCGCGGCATTTTCCTTCACCGCGGCGTCTATCTGCGAATCCAGTTCGGCGCGGCCGTGATCGCTGAGCAATTTCTTGGTGGCGCGCAACGAGGCCGGACTGTTTTCCATCAACAGCGCCGCTAACTCTCGTGCACGAGCCAGGAGTTTGTCGGGCGCGACGATTTCGTTAACCAAACCCATCTTCGAGGCTTCCTCCGCGCCGATGATTCTTCCGGTAAGCAAGAGATCGCGGGCCTGCTTCTCGCCGACCTGGCGCAGAAGGAAAGTGGAAACGATGGCGGGGACGAAGCCGATGCGGACTTCGGTATAGCCGAACTTGGCTTCCGGCACGGCCAGAGTGAAGTCACACAGCAAGGCCAGCCCGGTGCCGCCGGCGATGGCTGCGCCGTTCACCGCGGCAATCGTGACTTTGGGAAATTCGTAGAGCGAACGGAACAGCTGGACCATGGTCGCCGAATCTTCCAGGTTCTGCTCGGGTGACCGGCCAAGCAAGGATTTCAGATTGTCCAGGTCCATGCCCGAAGAGAAAGCCTTGCCAGCGCCCGTGAGGATCAGGACAATCGCGTCCGATGTTTCCACTTCCTGCAGCGCGCGCAACAGATCGTCAATCAACTCAAAGCTGATGGCGTTGCGCTTGTCGGGACGGTTCAGCGTGATCGTTGCGATGCCGGAATCGTATGCGAGTTGGATGGTTGTGTAATTCATGTTCTTATCTCTGAACCGCTAATCATCAATCACCGAGTTCGAGAACCTCGCACCCATTTCAGTTGTCGCGCGCAGTAACGTATCCAGCGGTTTCAGAGGAGGCAACTCTGCGCCACGCTCCTTCAATGCCTCGATCACCTTCTCAGTCGCGATATTGCCGATCAATGCATCCTGCGCGAACGGACAGCCGCCGAGCCCGCCGATTGCAGAATCAAAGCGGCGGCAACCGGCATCGTAGGCGGCGAGGATTTTCGCCGCGGCCTGCTCGGCACGGCCGTGCAGGTGCACTCCGATCTCCAGATAATCGTACTTCGCCATCACTGCGCCGACGAGTTCGCTGATCTGCTCCGGAGCGGCCATACCGACTGTGTCGGCCAGCGAAATCATCTTCAGGTTGTCGACCTCCATCAGCGAGATAGCTTCAATCACTTCCTCCACGTTCCACAGATCGCCGTAGGGATTGCCGAACGCCATCGAAATATAGACCACCACGTCGAGCGCCGCGTCGTCAGCCTTCTTCTGAATCTTCTCCAGTTCGTCAAGCGCATCTTCTGCGGACTGATTCTGGTTCTTGCGCAAGAAGGTTTCCGAGATGGAATAGGGAAAACCGAGAGTATGTACTGCGTGCGTCTCGACGGCGCGCTGCGCACCTTTTTCGTTGACCACGATGCCGATGATCTCCACGTCGTCGGGAGGATCGAGTTCCTTCAATACTTCTTCCGAATCCGCCATTTGCGCCACAGCTTTCGGTGACACGAACGAAACCGCATCGATGTGCTTGAACCCCGCGCTGATCAATGCCTGCAAGTAGGCACGCTTGATGTCAGCAGGGATCTGCCCCTTCAGCCCTTGCCAGGCATCGCGGGGACACTCGATAAGTTTGACGGCGTCGGACATATTGAGTGAGAGCATTGAATCATTGAGTGATTGAATCATTGACTCATTGCTCAGCCAGACCTGGGCAAACCGAAAACCCAATGACTCAATTTCTACGTTTGCAGCACTCCTACTTTGAACTCCGGCACATCCGGATTCAGCGCCGCGGCTTCCAGAGCTTGCGTGATGGCATCGCGCGGCTCGATGGGATCGATGATCTTATCGATCCACAGTCGTGCTGCGCCGTAGCGAGGATCGGTCTGCTCGTCGTAGGTACGCTTCGTCGATTCGTACAACTCTTTCTTGTCTTCCTCGCTCAACTTCGTGCCGCCGCGTTCGAGTTGCTTCACTTTTACTTCCACCAATGTGCCCGCGGCGGCGTCGCCGCTCATTACCGCGTAACGTGCCGTCGGCCATGCGAACACGAAGCGCGGATCGAACGCTTTGCCGCACATGGCGTAGTGTCCCGCGCCGAAGGAGCCTCCGACGATTACGGTAATTTTCGGCACAACCGAGTTCGATACCGCGTTCACCATCTTCGCGCCGGCTTTGATGATGCCGCTCCATTCGGCGTCGCGGCCCACCATGAAGCCGTTCACGTCGTGAAGGAAAATCAGCGGGATCAGATTCTGGTTGCAGTCCATGATGAAGCGCGCAGCCTTCTCCGCCGATTCGGTGTAGATCACGCCGCCAAACTCGATCCGCTTATGGCCTTCGTGGTCGGTGGCCTGCGCATGAAGCTTTTGATTAGCCACGATTCCCACGGCGAAGCCGCCAATGCGTCCGTAGCCGCAGATGAGAGTCTTGCCGTACTCCGTCTTGTATTCGTCGAAGCGGCTGCCATCGAGCACGCGGGCTAGAATCTCTTTCATGTCGTAAGGGCGCGCGGGCGAGGAATCGTAAATGCCGTAAATCTCTTCCGCGGCCAGGGCGGGCTCGACGGGCTTTTTGCGATCCCAGGGAGATTGGCGCCGGTATCCCCACTTCTCGATGATGGAGCGAATGCGCGCCAGGCAAGCCGGATCATCGGCTTCGCGAAAATCCACAGTGCCGCTTATGCCCGCATGCATTGCCGCGCCCCCCAGGTCTTCCGCCGAAACTTTCTGTCCGATTGCAGCCTGCACCAGTGCCGGCCCCGCCAGAAACAAACCGCTGCCATTGGTCATCAGGACGTGATCGCACATCACCGGTAGATAGCCGCCGCCGGCCACGCACATGCCCATGATGGCCGCGATCTGCGGAATGCCGAGGGCTGACATGACGGCGTTGTTGCGGAAGACGCGGCCGAAATCGTCGGTATCGGGGAACACATCTTCCTGTAGCGGCAGGAATACGCCGGCCGAATCCACCAGATAGATGGTGGGGATGCGGTTCTCGATGGCGATGTTTTGGGCGCGAATCACCTTCTTCGACGTCATTGGGAAAAACGCGCCGGCCTTCACCGTAGCGTCGTTCGCAATGATCATCACCAGCCGGGTTTGCACTCTCGCCATGCCCGTAATCACGCCCGCGGCCGGAGCGCCGCCCCACTCTTCGTACATGCCGTAGGCGGCGTAAATTCCCAGCTCGAAGAAAGTTCCAGGGTCGATCAGCAATTCGATGCGTTGGCGTGCGGTGAGTCGTCCCTTGCCGTGCTGGTTCTCGATGGCCTTGGCGCCGCCGCCTTCGCAAATCTTTTCACCTTCATTGCGCACCTGAGACATGAGGTCGGCCAGAAAGCGCATGTTGGCCTCGAATCGTGCCGAGGTGGGGTCGAGTTTCGTGGTCAGGACGTTGGACGCCTGCGACGAAGAAACCGCGGGAGCTTCGCTGCGATCGGCCATGGGTAAGGATTAAGGATGAAGAAAGCGGACTGATTACGGTATACCACTCCGGCGGGGGCGTGCAACGCTAGGCTGCTGCAATGTAAATGCTCCAAGATA
>PLIO01000261.1 GCA_003140075.1 Acidobacteriaceae bacterium
GGGCTGGAGGTGACCCGCGTCGCCGGAACCGGGCTGGTCAACGCTCTGTCGTCGGTTCCAGCCGAGGCCCCCGCCAACAATCTTATTCTTGACCGGGTATGGTTGCACGGCACGGCTCAGGACGACACCACTCGAGGCATCGATCTCGGGAGCACCACCTACGTGTCGGTGATTGACTCGACCCTTACGGATTTCCACTGCGCCACGTACTGCGGCGATTCTCAGGCGATTCTTGGTGGAATTGGTAGCGGACCGATGGGGCCTTACAAAATCACGGACAACTTCCTTGAAGCCGCAGCGGAGAACATCCTGTTCGGCGGAGGCGCGGCAACTGCGACCCCGGCGGACATTCAGATCACCCAGAATCACTTCTTCAAGCCTTTGACCTGGCTGCAGGGGCAGGCCGGATACGTGGATGGAACAGACGGAAAGCCGTTTGTTGTCAAGAATCTCTTCGAAGCGAAAAACGTGCAGCGCGTTTTGCTCGATAGCAACATTATGGAAGACTCCTGGGGTGGTTTCTCTCAATACGGCTTCGCCATCGTGCTATCGCCAAAGAATCAATCTGCTGCCAACGGGACCAATGTCTGCCCGATTTGCCAGGTCACGGATGTGACCGTCCGCTATAGCACCATCAGCCATGTGGCGGCTGGACTACAGATCGCCAACGCCATGGCGGGCAACGGCGCGCCGCTCGATGGGCAGCGCTACAGCATCCACGACATAACGATCGACGATATCAACGGTGTGAAGTACGCGGGCCCGGGTTTGTTTGCCGAGGTCATGGTGTCCCCAGGCGCCCCAGTCCTTCAGAACGTGACCATCAATCACGTGACCGCTTTCCCGCCGACGACGACATTATGGGTCGGCGATACGGTCGCGGTCACCACGCAGATGAAAAACTTTGTCTTCACCAACAGCATCGTAAGTACTGGCATCTATCCCATCTGGTCGACGGGCGGTGGAGCGACGAACTGCGCTTATTATGACAAACCTCTCACCACTTTCAATGCCTGCTTCAACCCCTATTCGTTCGCCAGCAACGCGATAATTGGAAGTCCCTCGTCGGATCCGCCCAGTTTGTGGCCCTCCGGAAATTTCTTCCCCGCCACCGCCAGCGCCGTGCAGTTCGTCAACTACAACGGCGGCAACGGCGGCGACTATCAACTGCTGCCCTCAAGTCCCTACAAGGGCGCTGGGACCGATGGCCAGGACCTCGGAGCGGATGTGGCGGCGATCGATTCTGCTATCGCGGGCGTGGAGTAAAGACGTAAAGACTTTGGTTTATCAATCGTGAGAGGATTCGGTGGCCTCGCTCCAAATTCCTCTCGACGCCCAACAGCTGCATCGGAGGACAACAGCAGATCGCTACGCAGTTGGCTTGCGCTGGCTAAGGGGCTCCGCCGACATTTGGGATGTGCCCGCACACACTTCTCTGTTGCGGTTCCGAGGCACGGCGGCTCCTTCCCATTCTTCGTTATATCGCCTCGACCGTTAGCAAGAGGCGGTCAGCGCCCGTATTCACGAGGAACGATGCCGGTAGATATCGAAGTAGCGTCCCCGCTGCAAAAGCTCATATTGCGCACATGAACCGAAGGCGTGGTCCCGCATTTTAAGAACGCCCGAAAACAACACCAGCAACTCCCTCGGCGATCGCTGCAGGGAGTCCTCGATGTTTTGCATAATCTGATCCAAAACACTGCGCGCGAAGGGACTGTAAAAATACAAGACCTGGGGCTCGGGCGTGAGCTCGTACTCGGTGGCATCGACGGTTATGACTTCGATCGCTGTGCACTTCTGCCCCCGGCCACGATAACTCTTCAGATTGCGCCTTGCGGTTTCTGCCAGCGACGGTGCGAACTCTAAACCTACGATCCTGCGAAACGGGAATTCCGAAGCAACCAGCAGCACCCTGCCTTTCCCGCAACCGAAATCTATAAACGTGAAGTTTTCAGGGCGGATCTCCAGTGCCGCCAGTCCTGCGCGGATAATCTTCGGATGGTGAGATTGATACTCGAGACCAGCAGCCTTGTTATGGCTCTGGAAATCCAAGGTGGCGAGTGGTACGTCTCCGCAAGTGTCCGCGCCGTGGATAAGGTCCCAGGCTTGGCAACGCGCGTTGCCAATTGCCTTCAGCAGCGGCTTCAGCCCGGAATTCGAGACAACCAACGACCTCAAACGCTCAACTGTACCGCCTGCCATCTATCCTCTTCTGCACCGATTGTCACAAGGAGAATTTACTGTTCCCGCCCGATCAGCGCGCTCAGCGATTGTACCGTAGCGATTGGCGTGCCGAGAATCACGGATCGATTAGTTGACCCGCCGATTTACCAGCTGATAAGCTGCTGTTAAGTCGTACTCCGCCCGTTCGACGGTGTGTGTTCGTATTCGAAATGGTCCCTCCCGGCAATTATCAGTTCGTTAGGGTCGTCGTGAACAAGGAGTTAGGCAGCATGAAGACTTTCAACCGGCGGGTCGCAGCGCCGGGGTTTGCTTTTCTTCCGCTGACTGTTCTTTTGCTAATACTCCTTTCGCTGATCCCGGTTTCTCCTGTTCGCTCTGCGACCTCGACACCGTCTTCCGAGCAATCCAACGGCAAAACCTTCGATGGTCCCGCAGAACTCCCAAAGGAATACGCAAAAAGCTCATTGAAAGATACTCCCGCCGGTGGAAAAACCTGGACGGTATCTTCGGGGCAAAATCTCCAGACGGTTCTCGCTGGCGCGTCCTGCGGCGATATCATTCAATTGCAGGCCGGCGCTACGTTTAGCGGCAACTTTGTGGTGTCGGCGAAGAGCTGCGACGACTCGCACTGGATTATCGTTCGCACCAGCGCGCCTGATTCCAGCCTGCCTCCTGAAGGCACTCGCCTCACACCTTGCTATGCCGGTGTGTCAACTCTCGCTGGCAGGCCTCCGTTGAGTTGCAAGTCAACGGCGAACGTCATGGCAAAGATTGAATTCAACGGCAGTGGTGGCTCAGGCCCGATCACGTTCGCTCCGGGGGTCAACCACTACCGGTTTATCGGTTTGGAAGTAACACGTCCGATATCCTCGACTGCCATTTACAACCTCCTGCAGTTCGATGGTCCGGCCGATCATCTGGTGTTCGATCGCATGTGGATACACGGCTCTGCACAAGGCGATACCGTCCGGGGCATTTACTTAGGCTCGAGCAAGTACGTTTCTGTGGTGGATTCGTTCTTTACCGATTTCCATTGCGCCTCCAAGACCAGCCCGTGCGTGGACACGCAAGCCATCGCCGGAGGTTTTGGCGATGACCCCATGGGGCCTTATAAGATCGTGAACAACTTTCTGGAGGCTGCGGGCGAGAACATTCTATTTGGCGGCGGCCGCGCCACCAAGACGCCGAAGGATATCGAAATCCGCCACAATCACATGTTCAAGCCTCTGACCTGGATGCAGGGCCAGGCCGGGTTTGCGGGCGGAACCGGAGGGACTCCGTTTATCGTCAAGAACCTTCTTGAGTTGAAAAACGCGCAGCGGGTTCTGATCGAGGGCAACATCATGGAGAACTCCTGGGGTGGCTTCACCCAGGTGGGCTTCGCCATCGTGCTGACGCCGAAGAATCAGAGTAGTACCTTCGGAACCAATGTCTGCCCGATGTGCCAGGTCACAGACGTGACCATCCGCTATAACTCGATCAGCCACGTAGGCGCCGGACTACAGATCGCCAATGCCATGGCGGGCAAAGGCGCTCCGCTCGATGGACAGCGCTATAGCATCCACGACATCGTGATCGACGATATGGATGGTAAGAGGTACAACGGCCCAGGTGAATTTGCGCAGATTATGGTGAGTCCGGGAGCCCCGGTCTTGCAAAATGTCACCATCAATCACGTTACCGCGTTCCCGCCGTCAACCATGTTCATGATCGGCGATATGGTGGCAACGAGCACGCCGATGAAGAACTTTGTCTTCAGCAACAGCATCGTGAGTGCCGGCATCTATCCCGTGTGGTCGACGGGTGGTGGACCAACGAATTGCGCATACAACGACAAACCACTCACTACCTTCAATGCCTGCTTCAACCCGTATTCGTTCGCCAGCAACGCGGTGATTGGAGGTCCGTATCCCCCAAGTCTTTGGCCCTCCGGAAACTTCTTCCCCGCCAACGCCAGTGCCGTACAGTTCGTCAATTACAACAATGGTAACGGAGGAAACTATGAGCTCAAGCCCACCAGTCCTTATCGGAAGGCAGGCACGGATGGCAAGGACTTAGGTGCTGATGTAAGCGCCATCCTGTCTGAAACGGCGGGCATTTACTGAGTCCCTAACGAATGCCGGCGCGCATAATCACAGCTGGAGATTCCAGTCCCAACTGGATCTACCGCCCGCACAGACGTGGGGGCACTCTCTCGTCTTATCGGGCGCAAGTTCCGCTAGCCACACATTTGTCGGAACGTACTGGACCTCCGAACTCATCTCCCTCGTCGCCTCCTCGCCCCGCATCACGACCGGCGGCGTTGGGCCCTTTACCCAGCCGACGCCAGGCGGCGATGCCTCAATCCGCCGCCGCTTCCGCCTGAACCGGTACACTCAATTCATAGCCCATCTCTTCCATCAGGCTGCCCCAAGCCGACTCGATTCTGGCCACGCAATCTCTCGGCAAATTTGCGCGCCAGCCTCCAGCCTTGGCCACGCGGATATATGGCAAGTCCGGTCGGGTATCCTTGGTGGAGGAAAAAACGTGCATTTGCTTCTTCTCTAACTCCCGCATACGCGCCCCGGTGCTTTGTTCAATGGCAAAGTTCAGTCTCTCCGGATCCGGGTCCACACCCAGGAACATGGCAATTCTCTCCATCTCGATCACGGGTTGAGTGTGCAGCGACTCGTATCGAACCAACAGGAAGGCGGGATCGTCACGACGGGTGAAGTACCAACTCGCCACGTGATCAAACCAACTCCCATAGGTATGGCCCGTGTCATTGGCGAGGAAGCGCGAGACATAGTGCGCCAGCGGGTATTCCTCCCCATGCAAGCGCTGCTTGATTCCGAAGTGGTATTCCGCAAGCACCACGTCTCGGGGATCGCGCACAATATAAAGCACCTTGTGATAGCGCGGATCGAAATACTGATGGCTCTTGAGGGTGCGGGGCCGGGGGAGCCGATTGAGACTCCGCTTAGAGTGCGCTTCGTAGTCCGGGACCAACTGATTGATATTGGTGAAGTCGGGATGTTTCTCCGGATACTGCAGATTCGCGATTAGGAACCGGATCCATGTGTTCCCCGATTTCGGGTAGGAAACGAGAAACGTGTCATCGGGAAAAACGTCGAGCATGCGCCCCGGCATGTGCAATCCTAACGCACGCTTGATTCCTCTAACCAGATATAGCTCCTGGATCATTCGAGAATTCCTTTTCGCCCTGAGGGGCCCAACGCAGCCAACTAACTTTTCATCACATTTTCACGCAATCCTGATCGTTGCGTAATATTCACCATTATTACATGTATCTCTATCGATGTAGTAATTATTAATTACCACTCGTCAAAGCGGCTCTAGGGTCGGAAGCCCGCGCTAGGCGGTGCTTCGCGGGGAAGTGCAAATCATTGCACTTCGCTCCGAAAGCCGCCCCAAGCCGGGCCTGAGGGGTGCGGCTGTAGACAATCTTGGCCCCGTGGAAGGCCGTACGCAGCCACATGTCATAGGCGTCGCATCGTACAAGCGTTTCGTCGAACATCCCCGCTTGTACGATCGCATTCTTGCGGGCCTCGACGGTGGAAACCGGAATCTGGCAGCGCTCGACCACTAGCAGGCTGCTGAAAAACTACTCCCAATTAGGACACTACCCGACGCGGGATCATCTTCCCAATGTCAGGCACCTGCGCTATACTCCGATCCCGTGAGCAGTCCAACGATACTATCGCTAGCTCGCGAGAGATTCTGGTCTGTAAACCGGGAACGCTGGTTCCGCGCGATGATGCACTGGAAGAGCCGCGCTCGCAGCGTGGGTTTCTTTGACTCATACCCGCGGTTTTTCTCCACGAGTGCAACTGCTTCTGCGCCCGACCGTCTCAACCAGCGGCACCGCGCTCTGATTCAGTCCAACGCAGACATTATCTCCGGCCGAAGCGTATTGGATATTGCTTCCCATGATGGCCGCTGGAGCCTAGCCGCACACAAGGCTGGTGCGAAATGTGTGCTTGGCATCGAAGCTCGTCAGCACCTGGTCGAGGCCTCACGCGCCAACATGCGAGATTACGGAGTGCCCCAGGGCCAAGTCGAATTCGTGCAGGGTGACGTGATGATCGAGTTAGACCAACTTGAGAGCGGGCGCTTTGATACGGTGTTCTGCTTTGGGTTCCTTTACCATATGATCGACCATATGGCCCTGCTTCGTAAGATTGCGCGCCTCGAACCGACAAGCCTTGTGATTGACACTGCGATTTCCACGCAGCCTGGAAGTATCGTCGAGGTCCACGATGAAGCGGTTCAGAATGAGAGTGCCGCAGCCGTTGGCGATCCCGGCAATCCGGCGCGGGCGCTAAAAGGGTACCCCAGCAGAGCGGCACTGGAGTTGAATGCTGAAGGCGGTTGGATTCCCTGTTCTGCGTTATTACAACTGGCGAAATGTCGGTATCAAACACTGGGACGATCTTAAGGACTACTACCTGGAAGGACGTGTGTCCGTGACTGCTACGTGCGCAACTCTCTAAATCTGATAGGGGTTCGTCAAGGGCGTGATTCCGAAATATTCGGCCGTGTTGAACCACATTGAAAGTGTCCCTGGAAACCACGATAGAAATGTCAAGAACGCTGAGCGGAGCACCGTAGGGAAAGATTTTAGGTGGCCTGACACAGATTCATCAGCACCTGTCGGAACTTGGGTTGGGTGACACTGCTCCAGCGAGCCAGATGTCGTCGCTTAAGTTAGAAGTGCAACGTCTATTCGAACCCGAGTTAACGCGGGAGTGGAGAAATAGTTTCGCTGAAAAAGTTCGTTCCGTTGTCCACGATGTCTCCGGTCTGGCGAGGGCTCAGCACCCCGACTTCCGACCGTATCCCGAGCCTCGATAGTCGAGATGCTAGTCTGGGAGTTTCCTCTCGACGACCTCAGCCTCCGTGTGCTTCTTTGTTGGCGACTTCGGGTTCAAGGGGCATTCCTGTTCCAGAAATTCTTGTTCCACCATAAAGACGACAAAACGGTAGTCCGCAAACTTGACGGCAGATTCCCGAGGGAAACGCTTGTGACAGAGCGGACATATCTTACTCAAGGAAGTCTGGACTGCAGAGAAAGTCCGCCATTCTTTACTCCAAAATGCGCGAAACATGCCCGTATTTCGCGATAATTCCTCAGAAAACGGGACCGGAGAGAACGGACTGCTTAGCACCGAACGGGGTCACTGTCCCGGCGTTTCTCCGCAGGGCACATGCGCAGTCCGGTTTGAAGGAGCGCATAAGGCGAATGCAATGCGATCAAAAGCCAGGGATTCGGCCATAGCGAGTTGACTTTTGGCGACATCTTGGAAAGCACTTTCGGCGCTTCCCATAAGCCCGTTTCTGGACAGCTTCCGAATCAGCGGCCGATTCGTCTGGGTCAACAAGTGAAATGGCGATTTTCGCCAACTACCGTGCCTCGGTTTCACGGCGTAAGCATCCCGCCAGCATATCCGTCTGCACTTCCGTGCCCTGAACTGCCAGGTATAGGCTACTAACGCTGGGGCTAATCACCGCGACGGTATCATCGACATTACCCACTACATTGAGTGCCATCAGCCTGGGGACCGGCGGGAACGGTGGCATCGAACGTAAGCGTGATCCCGGCCGTGGTGCCCATGTACGTGAGACCATTTTGTACAGAAATTTAATAATTCTAATGCGAGGAATCGGGGGTAGGATTGCGCACATCAAGCAATTCGGGAAGTGGCCGATGCGTAGGGGAGAGGCCGATGGACTCCGATACTCCAGCCAAAACCAAGATCGCGGCTTTGAACGAAGAAATGGACGGCATCCACTTCGTCAACAGTTTGTATTGGGAGCGAGGCAAAGCGGTCGCGACTGAGGATAAAGCCGCGTATTAGCGCAGGCAGGATCGGTTAGAAGAAATCCGCACGGAACTCGCTCAACTCCGATCAACTTGAGCGAGTTACTTCCGATCGCCTCCAAATTACTTCTCTCGCCGTCATACCTAAGGCTGGGCTGGGAGGGATCAACACAATGCAGCAGGAGCCGTAGCCGGGAGGTCTGCGGTCCGCACAACAGTACCGTCCTCTTGCATGATTTCGTTATGGATCTATCGCCAACTATGAAGCGCATGACAAGCCCTTCAATCGGGCTTGTCGCTGAGTGAGCCGCTCAAGGGTTCTGTTCATGGCATTCAGTCTCCCAATGCATCCCAGTAGCCGGGGCAGTACTGCGGCCACAGGGCAAGGGAGCGGACAGAAGCACCCATTCGCGCTTGAGGGGAAGGAGAGATATGCAGCATCTCCCCCCTGCCCCAAATGTAGTCTACGCGGTTTATCGCAGTGCAACTGCCAAACTCCCAAGAATCAGTAGGTGTGCCGTGACACAGAGACAACCGGCACCAACAAAGCAAAATGCAAGAACTGCGCGAAACTAGACGGAGAAGCGTAGCTACTTCCGTTTCAGAATGAAGGTCACAGCCCAGTACGGCCCAACGGGTTCTCCGTCTTCGATGCTGTAATAGCGCCGCAATTCGGAAACCCGTAGGCCGTGCTGGAGGGCAATCGCCAGCGCTTTGAATCTTTCGGAATGCTGACCATAAAAACACACGGTCGGCTCACTGTATGCATGGCCTCGCCCACCTTCGCAAGACTCGAACGTTTCCACTCCATTCGCTATCAGCGTGGCCACGATCTTCCGGATGCCCTTAATCGCAACGGTTCGGAGTCTTCACACATGAGCTATCGGCTGAGTTCTTCATCTCTCTAGCTACCTTCGTGTAGTGCTAAATCACGCGGTCAATTGTCACAGCCGCTATGTTCACCCGTCACAGACTGCCCATTAATAACGAAGTTAAACTCCCCTCGTTTAACTGATCCTGCTCATGGAATGCAGGGAACGGAGACAGGCGGCTAAACCATTTCTTTGTTCCCTGCAACCCTTTCTTGGAGTTGCGTCGATGGACCCTTTGTTGATTGTGAGCGTTTGGAGCACAGTGCGTGCATTAATTGGGACGGGGTACTTTCCAGCAATGAAGATGCCTGCCACAAGCGCCGGAGTCCCGCCCCGATCAAGTCGACGATCCGCTTGCGGCACCGGTTGAACTAGAACGGGCAGGCAATTGCCCTCGGCCTTCCCGTATTCCTTTCTAGAGACTTGGCGGTTTTCCACAGTGCCGACGGTCAGATGTCACAGACGCCACGCGTCGACCGGTCCTACCTTGGCACCATGATACGTGCCACCATCGCCAGCTTCGTGCTCATCCCGGCGGTCCTGATTCTCCGGGTCGCCGCGCAATCCGCGCCGCCTCCGCCTGCACCGGCACTTTCCACATCGCCATTCTTCCGCGCAAACCGCAACTTGAACGAGCACCGGACTCCGGCTAGGCACAGCCGTTTTGAGAGGCTTGCAATCTGGAGCACGATGGCCTGGGCCGCTGACACGGGAACCACCGAGATTGGCCTGGCCACCGCTAGAACTTCCGAGCTCAACCCTATCTTGGGAAGTCATCCTTCGCCGGCGCGGCTCTGGGGTACTTCAATCGCACTGCAGAGTATCTTCCTCTACTCCTGCCATCAGGAAAGCCAGGAGCATCCGCGAGGCCGCTTCTGGAGGATTGCCATGAAGGTTTCCATCGGGGTGCATTCCGCCGCAACTGTCAACAACTTGCTGGTGGTCGCTCTGCGCCCCCACTAGAACCGATACATCAAGGTCAGCTCTACCTATAGGAAAATCAAGAATCAATTTCGGATGAAGCCTTGCAGCAGTCGTGTTCATCGACTGCCTGGCGTTACTATGGAAGACTGACCTGTCCCTCGTCAAAACCTCGTGCACCCGCAGAATGAATGACTTGGAGACCAGCTTGATACGGTGTGTTTGGATAAGATGCTGGACATGATCTTTGCCATCGTCACGTCGCTCCGACATCTCCTGGGATGGATTGTCAGTGCTTTCCGTTCCCGAGAAGACCTGATCCTTGAAAATCTCGCTCTCCGTCAGCAACTGGTTGCTCTGCACGCCAAACGACCTCGCCGTCGATTGACAGCTCTGCACAAGCTGTTCTGGATCGCCTTGAAAACGTTCTGGTCGGGGTGGACGAAACCTCTCGTCTTGGTTACTCCTCGAAGCCACCCCACCCGCACTGCCTTTCGCAGTCCGTGGCAGAACGGCGTCGCGGAGCGCTGGGTCGGAACTTGCCGACGAGACTTGCTCGACCACGTGATCGTCTTGAATGAGCAGCACCTCAAGCGGCTGCTGTCCGAGTATGTGCGCCACTACCATGAAGATCGGACTCACCTCGGACTGGCGAAGGATACGCCATCCGTTTCTTACCCAGCTCCACATATCCGTCGTCCATGATTTTCGGGATAATGTATGTCCCTTCCCGGAGGTCGTAGGTAACGAGGTTGGGCTTGCCGTCCTTCATCTCATAGACGCTGAACTTTTCTGGGGCATTGGTCTTGATGTACGTGAACTTGTCGTCGTGGTAGATCGACTGGATATCGAAAGGAGATTCATTCGCCTTGTATACGTAGTCGAACTTGAGCTGTGTGGGATAGGCGCTTTTGTACTTGTCCACTGCTTGCTCGACGTGCGATTGCAGAGCGGCAAGCTGCTGCCGCGATTGTTCCAGTTGCGCGACAGGCACGAACTGCGGAGGGCCGCTCGCGGCTACAATCGCGGAGCGGTCGGCGGGTTCGATGATCACCTTGAGGTCGGGGGCACCGGGAGAGCCGGAGATGTCCTGGAGAGTGAAACTGTAAATGTTTCCCTTGTCTGTAATCAGATTGAGGTTGGAACTGATGCCTTGTTTCGCCGGATGCACAAAGCANNTGATACTGCACCGTGCGCGCGGAATCCTGTGCCACGGTGCCGATGGAAGCAACGACTAATATGCAATTGATGAGGAATTTCGGATGTCGCATAGCATGTCTCCTATTTGGGGTTAGAGGTTGATACGGCCAGCGCGCGCGGCTGGAATGGCCATTCTTCCGCCAGACGCCGAAGCCCATCCGCGAAACCGTGGCGGTC
>PLIO01000158.1:0-17837 GCA_003140075.1 Acidobacteriaceae bacterium
CAAACATCTCGGTCACTCTGAACGTCTATGCGCAACCAATCACGCAAACCAAGCGAGACGCGCAGAGCCGAGTTGTGAGTTTGCTGCTCGACAAAAACGAAGAAAAAACAAGCACCGAGGCTTATCGGACTGTAAGGGACCTACAAAGTTCTGGAGGGCATTTGCAAGTGGTTGAGAAGGTTGGCGTCCCCGACGGGATTTGAACCCGTGTTACCGCCGTGAAAGAACAACCACGATAAGGAAATACAACGACTTGCAAGAGGCGGGCGGCCACCTAAGTCCTTGCTAGTCTGTACAAGCCAACACGTCTACGTACCGTAATCCGTACCGCGAAAAAGAGCGTCGGGGTAAAACTATTCAGGATTGCAAGCACAAGGCGATGAATTCTCCTTAGTTCTGACCCGGCATTGGCGCAAGCACTTGTTACTGATAGTCACTGCAGGAAAGGTCAACCGCAGGTAAGTTCTATTCGCCTTGCCTCGCACGCTTGCTGTTGTCTGCATTTTACAGGGGTTCTTCTATTCCACGAAATCCACTCCCGTCCTCAGCGGTTCGCGCCCGTTCCATTTCATGTGGGGTGTCTTGCAGGCGCCGCGAAAACCCGCTGTTCAGGAAATTGAGCATGTCTGATGCTCAGGAAAATGCGAGCGAAGAATCAACCTAGGCCGGTTTTCATTCTTGAATGGTGAGCTTAGAAAAAGGTAAAAATATTTACGGCTGGCTGAGGAAACGAAATTTGCGGGCTCTCTCTACTTAGTGCATGCTGCGCAAGAAATTGCGAATACGGTGAATGAACTAGATTGATCCGGCGGCCAGTTGGCTGTCTTCCACAGTTGACTCGGCTCTGCTTCTACCGTCTCTTCCGCCGGTTTCTGAGAGTAAGACGGCTGACCTCCTATCTCGGCTATGCCGGTTATGTACTGCCGACCATCGAGGGCGTAAGTAATCGGATGGGAGAGCATTGTATAAAATACAGGCACCACTTCCTTGTGAGGATCAGTCCCGCGAAAAGGACAATGCGTCCCTTGTGCTGACGAAACGACCTCAGAGCGGCTGTTAAACGTGAAAGCATCGATGCAACCTGCTCGATACAAATGCAAATCAAGTCCATAGATTTCCAATTTGCCGTCAACTGTGCCGCCAATTACCAGGTTTCCATCCGTCGTGATTAAGCCCGTCCGTTGCGGATGAACCGCATTGTTAATATCGACTGCCATACTACCTGCTTCATGAAGGGTGCTTGGGCAGTCGTGCAGGATTGTGTGTGTATCTCCCTGTTCCCCTCCTACCTTCGCGCTGAGTCGTTTATTGAAAGAGCCTTCCAGGAGTACGGATGTGTAGAAGCCACAGGAATGTACGGTGCTAAATTGTTTCCAGGCGTCGGATCTGAAAGATCCGACCGGCGCTGCCAAGACAAAGTTCGCGTAGCTAAAGCTCTGAACATTTTGGTTGAATGGGCAGTTCGTCCCCGCCCAGTGTCCTTCAGAGGTCGTCCGGTAATATGTGGGCCAAAATAAAGCTGGTATGTAAAATGTTGCCTGTTGCGCGCCCCGATCATTGACTGTAGGAAAAAATGCCATACTGGCCCAGTCGGTGCCGCCGAACGCTCCTGGCGAGATACAAACGCCCTCAGTTGTCGGCTTCGAGAATCGAGTTGTTGAAAAAGGCACATAGGTCGTACTGGTCGGCACATCCTGATGATTGCCGCTATCAACATCCACAATTGTGTCCGTCGGGAGTACGTAGGACCCATCCTTTGCGTTCAGAACGTAGAGCACACCTACCTTGCTCGCAACAGCGACAAGGACTCTCTTGTCAAATGCAACAACGACGGGAGGAGACGAAGCGGCATCGTAGTCCCATAGATCATGCCGCACCAACTGTGTATGCCAGTTCTCTGTGCCGGTACGTAGGTCAACTGCAATCAAAGAACTTGAGCAACAGTTTGCACCTTTTCGTGCCGCGTCGTCGACGTAGTCTGGATATGGGTTTCCTGTGCCGACGATCACCTGCCGATCGTATTCATCTATCGCTGGGGTGCCCCAAGGGGCACCACCACCACTGATGTAGCTAGACTCCAAGTCTTTAATTGGCTGGCGAACTTTCCCCAAGCAACTCCACCGATCAGAATTAGCGGGCACAGGCGGAACTTGTTTGCCGGACTTAACTGTCACTGGTTTAGTTGGCGGGACGGTATAAAAGCGCCACCTGCATTCGCCCGTCGCCGCATCGTAGGCGGTTAGAAAGCCCCTGACTCCAAATTCCGATCCTGCTATGCCGACCAACACCTCATTGTCGTAAACGATCGGAGGTGCAGTGTTCGAGTATTCGGGTAAACCGCTCGCGATGGACACGATTCCATTCCCGCGAGGGCCGAAGCCTGCCAATGGCAAACCCGTCCGCGCATCGAAAGCCATAAGACGGGCGTCTGGACTCGCGATGTAAACGACGTATTTTCGTTTTCCTCTTAGTCGAATGAAGCCCAGCGCGGCACCGCGATTTGTTTTTGAACAACACATTCTTTGAATTCTTGTCCCCAATCGACGCCACCAGAGCAAAGGAGGCGGACAAGGTAATTCGGCCACCGTCCCGCAAGACTTTAGGCCGGCGATTTGATAGGCTGACATCAACGCAGAAAGATCAGCTTCTTTGCTCACCAATGCTTTGCGTATATCGATCGCATAGAGGTCATTCCACGTCGAGACGTACATCACTCCATCGTGGACTACCGGAGTTGCCTGCATTGAGGTCCGAACAACACCAACGATCCCTGAATTTCGCCATGTCGCCGCTACAAGATCCGGCAAAGTGACCTGCCAATACTCCTGTAAGGAACGCAATTTGGACGCATTCCCGCCGTCGCCAGTGATCATCGCAAGCGGTGAATGTCGTTGATTGTCGGGGGTCCTGTTTTGCAGGGGCCAATCGCTATCCGAAAATCCGGCCTCTCTGGCTCCCTTCTCGTTTACCGCTTTCTCCGTTTGCGGGAAACTCTTGGTGCCCAGAGAGAGCAAAAGGAGCACTGCAAGCGACGCTCGGATAAGATGCATAACGCGCCTTTTCACCAACCATCGTTCTAAAGAACTGGCCGACAGTTTAACACCTCGGCCCCCATACTCCATGGTCACTTCGCAATACCGCTTTGTAGGCGAGGCTACCTGTCGGAGCGATCAGTTTGCTTCATCCCGGCCCCTAAAGCACTCGTTCGATAAGCATCGCGCGAAGTGGGCGGTTAATCGCACTCACTGTTTTGTGACAACTCAATCTCAAATCGGGCACTGAGGAGCCATTTAACCGCAGCTCAGAGATTGACACTCTGAATGCCGTTGAATCTATATGGCTTAGAATGCGTCTCTTGAATGCCTCCAGGTCGTAAACTCTCGCATAGTACCCTGAGCGTTTGCCGCCAGGCAGCGACGCGCTGGGATCAATTAGCACTCTTGAGCCGGGATCGAATTGTCGAGAAAAGGTGAACTCATTCGTGATCTCAACATAATGATCGGCAATGAAAATGGGGACGATACAACAGCGCCCCATCGGTCGGAGAAGACGCTGGACTTCCATTATGAATAAAGTATCACCGTTACCCTGGAAGTGTTCGAATGAGTGATGGACAGAGATCTTGTCGAGAGTGCCATCGGCGAGCTGTACAGACGTTGCGTCACCTTCGATGTAGTCGACCGCATTTCCTAGAGCGTCTCTAATATCCGGTGTGATGCTAGAGTCTTGCAAATAGCGTGTTTTACAATTCAGTCGATCGATATAGGTCTTTCGCCCTCCAGCAGCATCCATGAATGCATCGTCGATCTTAGGATTTAGCAGGGTGAAACTGGCGTAAAATTCGAGCAACTTCTTGTCTCGCAAGTCCCCGACACTCCCACGCCATCGAGGATGATAATGTTGGATCCATTCGTGATGCCTAGTATTGTCTAAATCAAGATGCCCGACGGCCACGCCAGACATCTTTCGCAGGTACTCGAACGTTGCTGCTTTAATCATCTTATCAATGATGAAATTCGGCGGCAGGCGTGTAGAGATATTGCTTTGTGGGTAATATCGGAGTCGTTTGGCCATGTCTTTCGCACGTCAACAGGAGGCAACAACCTCTGCTGAGCGCCACCATACCAGGTCGAGGTACTAGGTTGTCGAGTTGCTACACTGTGACTCTGAGAGCAAGTCGTTCCAAATCCGGTCTCTAAGCACTCGGGTAATTCGCTCACCATTTCGCAGGTTAAGGTCAAACGTACGGCGAGTCCGACCATCGATCAGCCCGATCACCGTGGAGATAACAGTGTCGTGAGAAACGATGAGCATCGCATCGTCGCATGGGATCTTGCTGAGGAAACCCACAACGCGGATAGCAACGTCTCTACGGCTCTCGCCATCCAGGGGCCGGAAATCCCATGACTTAAGGCGGCCAAGGACCCCGTTCTCCTGAAGTTGATGCTTCGGCGTTCCTGTCAATGATCCCAGGCACCGTTCGCGGAGTTCTGTGGCTAACGTCAATGCAGCATCACTCCCGAAGATTAGGTGCTGCGCAGTAATGACAGATCGGGACAAATCTGACGATAGAACGTGTCTCACCTGTAGGCGCGTTGCCAACCCAACTAAGGCGAGGCATTGCAGATGCCCGAGCGGTGTAAGAGGCGTCTCTGTATGGCCAGCTAGCCATTCATCGGCGTTGGATTCTGCTTCACAATGCCGCACGAAATGCCAAGTGACCATTATCGGCGCCGATCCTTCGGGTGGCTACGAATGACGCCCCCCTCTTCCTTTCCATCGTTGTTGTACGTCAGAAACGATTGTCGCAAATCGATCTCTCTGATCATCGAACTGTCTAGCAAACCAGCAATGTAGCAGGAAAGGCCGTTGCTCGTGATCCTTGAGAATGACGGCTGGATCTGTGGGCCGCCAAGACTCTGCACCAAGTCTGAGGAATCGAAAGCGCCGCTTTATGAGCCAATAGAAAAAGCGGTAGTATGGCTCATAAAAATAGCCATGTCTAGGACTACAGAGACGATATCCTGCAGTCAGTTCGCTCTGATTGATCATTTGCTCCCAATCCTTGCAATACTCCAAACGCTCGATCTCGTCGATGTCAAATTCTGCTCTGATCGCTGCCAAATGCAAAATATTGAAAAATGCGTTGAACACTAGCGGACTGTTTGTTCTCTGCGCGCATGCGCCACCATCCGGCATTCCGCAGCAATGCAGTCCCTCTTCTTTCATAAACGCTAAAAGCCTCATCAATCGCTCGTTGTCAAAAACAAATGCATCTTCGTCGATGTTTACAATCCAATCAGCATTTAATTGACATAACTGGAAGAAGTACGTCAACGCTCCTGACCGACCAGTATGGTTAAACAGGAGCCTGTGTTCATACGGCACATCCAAAAAGGACTGCTGCAGCGCACAAAGAGCTGGCGTCATCGCTCGCGTGACAATCAAGACAGAGTCTTCTCTCATCTCGGTTTATTCTGTTACGAACATCCGTTTCACGCACGCCTTCATACACTCCGCTCCGGCCAATGATAGAGATACTTCCGGTCGGGCCCCTTCCAGGCTGTCGAGAATGGCTCTCTTCAGATCCGCCACCTGCAATGTCCGAGCTGACATTGCAAGGCCAAACCCTAACTCCTGTAGCCGGATAGCCCGTCGTTTCTGATCACTGACGCTGAGACTCGGTATGAAAATAGCTCTAATCCTAGCTTGCATCACATCGACACACGTATTGTAGCCAGCGCAACTAATCGACAAGTCGGCCACCGAAAGAAGCTGCCGAAATGTGCTTGGAAACCTAAACGCTCTAATGTTAGGCGTTCGTTGAACTTTAGTAAGCAGCACATCAACTTGTTCTTGCGGCAAAAAGGCCCCTAGACAGAGCACCATCAGTCGATTGTCGAAGCCCTCCCTCTGAAGTTCCTCCCAAGTATCGATGCATGTGGCTAACATGTTGTACGAATCCATTCCGCCGCCAGCGCTGACTATTACGCTGCCTCGGAAACGTTCCAGGTCGGATCCGGACAAATCTGACTCATGTCTGTCTCGCCAGCTCGCAGTGATGTAGCCAGTGTAGGTGACTGGAATCACGACGTCTTTTAGCAGAGAAAACGCATCGACGGATGTGCCCACTGCCGGGTCTGCGTGGACGAACAAATGAGAAAAAGTGTCATTTAGAGTATCAACGATGCGCCTCCGTTCTTGTTCCGTTTCAAACGGCCGCGGAAGATCTCGGACCGAGCAGCAAATGCGAATGTCGGGGTTTGCGTCCTTCATGAGGCCAATTAAGAAGAAGATTTCCGACGCAAATTCCCACCGCTGGAATGGAAAGTATTCAATTAAGAGCAGGTCCACACGCTGACGCGACAACTGCGTTTCGAGAACACGGCGCCGCAAGCCCAGAGTGGCATCGAGCGTGTTGAGGGCCAATTCAGAGTGAAGAGCGCCGGTATCGGAATTGCGGAAGATCCCCGGTAGATCGAGCAACCGCGCTCCTTTGGGCGGTTGAGGTTCAGTCACTGCGCGTCCCGCGTTAATCAAGATAATGTCAGCGTGCGTGCACAGGGCAGCCGCGATCGAACAAGCGCGAACGTAGTGGCCCACGCCGTGTAGGCACTGAGAATAAATGGCGATTGTTCGAAACTTCTTCACAAAGATGTCCTGGCAGGTCACGGTTGATTGCAAATTACTGTTTCAGAATCGGTTCTCATTATGTCAACCGTAAAACTTCGAGGTACTTGTCTGAGTGATTCAAGAACCTGAGATCTCTTTTCCTTGGTCTTAGTCACACTTTCGGCCGGAACCCTTGCGACCAAAGATGCGAAATGGAGATTTGCAAGTTCTCGCGTAGCATCAGTCAATCCAAGGCCCCCGGTTGAGTCCACAAAACTGAGGACGAGTCTGTCGGTCGCAACCCCTTGCAGCATTGAAAGGGCAACAGAGGCATTCGTAGCAAGATCATCGGTCCCTGCCGCCCCTATCTCTATCTCCCACCAAAATACATTGGGGTCGGAGCCATCTGATCGTAGAGTTTGCACAACAAGTGACAAAGCATTCCACGAGACGCGGATCACGGGATAACTGATCGCTGTTGTTGCCGCGAAGGCGCTAGCATTACCCGGTCTTCCCCGCTCCGAGAGATAGTTGAAAATGCTGTATCCACCTGTCAAGCTGACGATGCTCTCAGCGGCCAGGCGGCCGCCTGAAAACTCTGCGGGTTCTGGGCGAGCCTGTGCCAGCAATTCTTCGTAGTAGTGTTCATAGTTCTCAACTGGTTCGTCCGGATCCACAATTCTAAGGGCTGGTCGCGATTGCAGACGCTTCAGACGAACGCCCTGATCTTCAGTCAGTCTAGGTATGGGAGCGATCATGGCGCGAGCACCAACACGCATTATTTCGTTCACAGTATTATATCCACCATGCGAAACGACAATATCCGCACGCGCCATTAATGCCTGGAGCGAGGATAAGTGCGGCACGCAAGTTGCGTCCGGACACAAGACGTCAGTCCGAGAGAACGGCCCTCCGACGCAAACGATCTTCACGTTCCTCCGCGTGCGACGAAGTCTTGCCGCTGCTAGTGACGCATTCTGTGCGAAGTCTCCACAAGCAAATTCGAATCCTCCTCCGCCCAAAGTAATAAGAATAAGAGTGTCTTCGGCGTGGATGTTTAGCGAGGAACAGGCTGAATCGACCGCAGCGCTATCCAGTAACGCTGGATAGACAATGGGACCCACGAAATCAATAAGGTGGTTCATCGCTTCGAGTCGCGTCTGTGCTTTGAGGTCCAATGCTAAATAGAATTCTTCCTTCGTGTGCGGAATGAGTAATCGATCTAGTTCTTCGAAACGGCCAGATTCGTAACAGGCGTTAAAATAGCTGTCGCGGCACTCTCGGAATACCAACGCGACCCGCGTGCCGGTTTGTCGGACTGCTCTCAGGAGTTTAGCTGAAGCATAGGTATCAAAAACGGAGACGTTGGGACAATATTGCTCGGCTACGCCTGAGACTATTCTTTGAAGGAAACCGTTGGAAACGGATCGGAATCGATGCCCGGGGTAGCCATCCGGAAGTGTACTTGGCAGCGGTAATACAAGCCATGACACATTCAACCTCTGGAAGTGGTCCGGATAATTAGATCCCGTGAGTATCAATTGATGCGCCATGGGTGCTACGTCGATCGCAGCATGCGCAATCGCGGAAAGTCGCATCAGATGTCCAAGGCCCCTTCCATTGACGGCGTAATACAATATTCTCATTTGTTTGCAATCGCTATCAGTCAAATAGATCCGGCGCCTGACGTGAGATGAAGTTGAAAATCGGCTGGAAATTTCGCCACCCGGCAGCCTCGGTTCCGACAACAGAGCGCGCCTTCAACGCTTCCGCATCCGGAATCCTCAGCGGAGTTCCGCACGACTCGCTGAGGACCTGGACCTGACAACACCTTTCCATTGCGATGAACCACCAGGCGGCAGAATCGACGGTTTCCCCTACTGTTATCAGACCGTGGTTCGAGAGAATTGCAGCCTTGTTTTCCCCGAGACTTTCAGAGAGCAGCTGTGCTTCCGAAACCGAATCTATAATGCCTGTGTAACGCTGGAACACGCTGTGATTCCGGAAAAAGGCACAGGCATCCTGAGTTATAGGATCCAGCATTCGACCGGTGGTCGACCACACCTTTCCATACGTCGAATGGGTGTGCACAGCGGCAACCACTTCAGGTCTTGCCTCGTGGATTGCCGCGTGGATAACGTACGCGGGAACGTTGACTTCGCCAGATCCCTGAACAATCGTACCTTTGTGATCGACTAGTAGGAGTTGGTTGGGTTTGATGAGTCCAAAGTGAACCCCGAAAGGATTCACCCAAAACAATTCCGGAAATTGAGGATCACGCACGGTGACGTGTCCGGTGACACCATGATCGAATCCCATTTGAGCAAAAAGGCGAAACGCTGCCGATGCACGCTGTTTTCGTCGAAGTCTCTCTTCTTCAACACCTAAGACTATCGGGGGGCACAGGGCAGTCACTGATTCGGTCACCGAAATCCTCCCGTTACATGAAATTCACACGAGCCAATGCTACCCTAGATCACCAAATTGTATGCAACCTTCTAAAACCATATGAAGCGGTTCGTCGAACGGGCACAACCCCCCAAAAGGCGCGCGGCCATGGTGCTCATCGACAACGAGAGTGCGACGAGAAAATCGCATCTTTAGGCGAACACTCTGGCCTCTGTCAATAATCGGCTATACTGCGGTTGCTGGTTTCGCAATCTTGATATGCGGGCACCTACGGATCGGTTATTTTAGCCTCGATTCCGTTCCCGCCGCCAGTGTCATGGAGATACGCTGATTTCATGGCAAAGAGTTTCCTGGAAAGAGTTCATCGGGGATCAGGAACTTGACAGCGACCGTCACTATGAAGTTCACCCAAAAGGGGCGCACGTGGAAGCTCAATCTGTTCCTTTTAATGCACGTTGCAAACCAATCTCAGACACGCCGCCGACTGCTAGCGAGTGATGACCAACATATTTAGATGCCTCATCGACAATGAGTCTTTTCTCTTTGAGGATGCAACGAATTCGCACTGTTGCCATTACATCGAGAAGGAACTGAATGAGGATTGCTACGGACTCAAGAAAATGCACTTTGGTGAGGGAGACGTTGTCCTCGATATCGGTGGGCACATTGGCATGTTCGCCATCCCTTTAATCAGGCGCCACCCAAATCTCATCGTTCACTCTTTTGAACCAATGCCTATCAATTATGAGCATTTCCAGAAGAACATGCGGCGAAACGATGTGAAAGGAAACCTCAAATTGCACAGGCTCGCGATCACTAGTGATGGAAGGGATGTTCTCTTGAGTGCGAAGGACGCTAATTCCGGCAGTGCGAGTATTTGCTTTCGTCAGGGTTGTGCCCATCACGGCTATGCTCATTCAACCACACTCGCGGCCTTCCTCTCTGACTTCAAGATAGATAACATAAAGTTGCTGAAGGTAGACTGCGAAGGAACCGAACTAGAATTATTGACTGACAACACGACCATTCTCGAGCGAGTTGAGTTCCTGGCGCTAGAAGTTCATAAAACAAAGTTCCGACGTATCGGCATAGACTGCCAAGCGTTTGTCGACACATTGAGACGCTCTTTCGTCGGGGACAGGCTAACGATAAAAATACTGTAGAATAACGATCCTAGCTAAATGTATAGCTTATCCCTGCTGAGGACCGATCGTACTGTGGTATCAACAATATCTCGGAATGACTGAAATGTGAATCGCGTATTCGCGATCCTCCAAGCAGTGAAAGATAGCGAACAATTCAACTTATGGTTGCACAGTAGCGTCACGCAGTGGGAGGCGAACTCCTCCATGTTGGAAGCGACCATGCAAGCTACTCCGGCAGGCAGCGTTTCCTCGTATCCTTTGTGCGCAAGCGCAGTCGTGACACAGGTTCTCCCACATGCGCACGATTCTGCTACTTTCACATGTGTTCCCCTCTCTGTAGACACGGGCACGATGCTAAAGCTAGAGTCCCGATAAACGCGATTGACGTCCTCAACGTAGCCAATAAGTTCAACGTTTGATACGCCACTCCATTCGCGTTTGGCCCACTCATCGAGTCCATATCCAACAATCCGCAAGTGCGCGTCCGGGCACTGCAAGAGAATTAAGGGCCAGGCAGTGCGAATGAATGACGTCAAACCCTCGACGTTCGACCGATTCTTCAATGCGCCGACGAACACAATTGTTCTGCACTGCCTCGGTTCACAATATGATGGCGTCCGATAGTAGGGTATGTTCGGAAGGACAATCGATCGTTCCAATCCGTTGAATCTCCGATCATTTAATTTTGACACCCACAGTGCTGCGCAGGAAGTCAACACTCTAGCGACGCGAGACTCTAGCGATGCATCTATATGACCTGGATTCGGGCTCCGGGATCGGGAATCTGAAAGAAACGACGGCACATCATCGACGTCAATAATCAAAACAGGATGATCAAAGGAGCCAGCACGAACCACTGAGGCAATATATCGTCCCACAACCAGATCATAGCGTCGCTTCGCGAGGCATCGCAACAAAGCTGAGCGACACTCCTCATCCGCGTCACATTGGGTAGTCCCGTCGTCCAACGTGAGTTGAGGTGAGGTGTTAACTGGTCTTACCCATTCAACCACACGGTACTCAAGCTCGATCTGTGACTTCGCTTGGTGACTGATCTTCGCGCCGATGTCTTGCAGAAATATATCAACATCTCCAAGAGTGCTCAGGGCTTCGTAAATGAAATGCGTTCTCTGACGCCCTCCGGTGATCGCCGGAAATGGCCTACTTTGTGTGATGAGCAGGATCTGAAGGCGCATGGAAACTCACAAGGCGGAGACTCTTATGGCGTCTGCAAGGGACAGGTTCGCCCTCCATTTGCCATGATACGGGTTATCCCAATGCCACGGCTTTTCCGATGTGCCCGAGAAATGCAATATTGCAGCATTTCTGCAGAGAACCGCATCGAGATATTCACGCCGGACCTCGGTGCTCAGTTCGCGCGTCAACAGGTTTCGCAATAGGTTGTACCGGGGATCTACGGCCGACCAGGTCTTTCGGAAATAAATATTCAGAATCGCCTGCTCAGGCAGCTTGCAAATTGGAAGATATATTTTTGTGAGCGCGATCAAATCATTGAAGGTATCATCGCCAATGATCTCCGTACTAAAGGCCATGACGCCGCTGTTAAAGAACAACCCGCTTCGCGAGTTTTCCGATAAAAGCTTTTCATAGAGACCTGCTGGTTGTTGATGAAAATGGTCCCTCCAGGCCTTCTCCGCTGAGAATGGTGTAGCGACAGCGGCGAATCCCACCGTTCCAGTTAAATGCTCCACCGAACTCTGGATCATCGCATCACCTTCAACGAAGACTACTTGGCGCCACTGTTTCATCTTGACAGAGAAAAGATAATACTTAGAGAAGACCACCGATTGCCAACGCGTCCGAGAGGTGAATAGCGTGTCGCATTCGTGCACGCAAATTCCGCGTTCAACAAACCACTGAAGGCTCGTTCTGGGAATGGAGTGTGACAGAAGCAATAAATCGCCGTTCCACCCAGAACAATGGACGGCAGACGAGAAAATCTGCTTCGCCTGTTCAATGTAAGAGTGATCCGCTAACGTTACAAGAACCTTTGAGGGGTCATGCATATGAGTTGCAGGTCACTCGTACCCGTAGCTGTTGAGCCAGTCATCGAATTCCACGTTGATGGCAGTCACTGTTTTGGAACAAAGGGTGGACTGAAAGGTACCGACACGTCCGTCAGTAACATGATTCGGCCAGAGCTTTGTTGTGCGATCATAATGTGCGCGGATCGGCAGTTCTGCGACTTGCCTTTCCACTCGATCCACATCAGTCTGCACTCCCAACTTGTCAGCAATAATAGCAGTGAAGCGAAGCTTGTTGTCTACGACCTCCTCGTATGGAATCTCGAGAGTAGAGAACTGCCTCCAAGCCTCAAAGTGTGTGATTTCGTTTTGCAAAAACGGTATTATCTCTTCCGGGTCGTCCAAAACCATGCCGCGTCGCACAGCCGAGGCTGCGATGTCTCGAAGGTCACGGCGGCTCACAAACACGTGCTTTGCCAGAGGCTTAATTTCGTGGATGAAGTCGTGACACTTGATCACATGAAACGGCGCAAGGTTTGCATGTTGATATCGATTGCTAAAGCAACTGTAAACATCGGCTTGAGTCGCACACAGTTGCCGGAGGGTGTTAAAAAGCCATGTGCTTCCCGATCGTCGCATACCTGCCGAAACAATCACTAGTGCTACCATAACGAACCGTATGCCAGTCTACACGACCTTTAAGGGTGGTTTTGGAGACGCGTGGGGCGCGGCAAACTATTTCCTGAGATTAAGCGAAGAAACTGGCGAACCGACCAAAGTGTTTAATCTGGATCCGCGGATCCGAGAGATTGTACCTTTGCTCGATTCAGTCGGTAGCGTCGTTGAGGTCGAGCAGAGTGCTGATGTTTTGGTTCACTCCCATCGCGATCCGTCCGTATTGCGCACACTGTATCCGTATCAGATACCGCCGATCGTGATCCCTTGGGGTGTCGTTTTTGCTCGGGAATTCTTCAAAACCAAAATTGCAATCTGGCAACCAAACAGCAGCCGTACGATAGCTATTCAGTTAATCCCCAGGCATGCCAATGACAAAAAGGGATGTCCTGCTGAGCATCGCGCATATTTTTGTGAGAGGATGAAATCGGCCGGATACGAAGTCGCCGAAATGGGGTTGCCTGCGAGTATTGTCGAAAACATCCAACTCGCTTCCAAAGCCCAGGCGTTCATCGGAATTTGTAGTGGGATGTCGCATCTGTGTTATAGCGTACGTATTCCCGTTCACCTCCTGAGGAACGATCAGGATTCGAATACATTAGCTATCTGTCATCAGGGAAACCCGCATAGAGAATATGCAAACGTTTTCGATGTCATCCGGGAATTTTGTCCATAGGCATTGGTAGTCTCGAGTGCTGACGAGACGATTGGCTTCGGGTGACAGAATGAAAGTCACAGTAGTGCTGACGGGTTGCAGCGGATACACTGAAGGCCCTTTTCTGTCTAGCGCGTCCGTCAGTGTCATGTGCTGGCCGGACGGCAAAATCGACCTAGAAACACGGGTTAAGCTGTCCGGTACAATTTCATTAGCCCCAGCACGTACTGATGCCAACTCCCTATTTCATGCACGTGCGCCTTGGCTGCACGCGACATTCGCGCCCTCGATATCTCATCGCTTAGGAGACTTTCGATGGCTAGTGCGAGTTGTTGAGGATCTCCGGGCTTCACGAGCAGACCGGTTTTCTTGTTCACCACCGCTTCACGGCATCCAGCCACGTCCGAAGTGATAACAGGTCTTCCACAAGCAGCAGCCTCGTAGAGTACGAGACCAAAACCTTCAGTTTCGACCGTTTCCTCGTGGGCGATCTCGAAAGGCATGGACACAAAAATGTCGCAAGCGTTGTAAAGACGTGAGAGTTCCGTTTGTGGGAGTGCGCCTACGAACGTTACAGAATCGGTCTTGCGCAGCACGCTTGCACGCTCCTTAATAACGTGGACCTCTCCTTTGTCTTCTCCTACGACTAGCCAGTGGACCGGACGGGACAGCAGACATAGAGCTTCAAGAATGGTTGAATGCCCTTTACGCGGGATAACGCGCCCGGCGGTCAACACTATTGGAACATCAGTTGGCAGGCCGTATTGGGCAGCGATCTCAGTTCTATTGACCTGCATGGGTTGGAAGATGTTCAAATCGGTCCCCGGCCTGATGGTAGTAGCCGGAGTTGTTATGCCCCTCTGCCTGCATAGGGAGCTACAGTGTTCACTCAAAGTGGTCAAATGGCTGCACTGCTGCAGGCCGGCATTGACATAATCCAGAGCAGAGCCTGCGGGAACCCTTTGCCACGGTTTTGTAAGATCATTTCCGTGAACTGTCGCAATGCTGGACACCCGGGAAAGATGGTTCGACGTTAGATATGCACAAAGGCCAGCATCGCCGAAATGAATCAGGTCCGGTTTGGAGGCCGCAACAGTAGTGATCAGAAGTTCCTCATTCCGAATCCAATCGTCCGCCGTTTCTGGCCGCCCTAGGTTGGATGCCCACACGTACTCGACGTTGGAGCAAACCGGTAGCCAAGACGATCGCTCGGCCGCGACAATCAGGTCCAGTAAGGGGGCGAGCTCTCGGATCACGTTCGCCGTATACACCTGAATACCTCCATATGCCCATCTATAGGACTGCGTGATGAACAGAACTCGCATATCAACCTGCGCCCGCCCCTCTGATATCCCAATCTTCGCCGTTCACGCCTCAACCCCTTGATCCCTTTTGTTAATTCTTGGGATACAATCGAGGCTTTTCGGGTTACTGAGTATAACCCCATAGCAGGAGTCGGCAAGATGTCCGTTTCTCTAATTGCAAATCCCCAGGTAGATCGTTTACGCGAATTCGAGCCAGAAAGATTTGGAGGGCTAACTACTGAGGGATTCGAGCGTGCTCGCGACTACCTGTGCGCCTTGCCCGAATACGCTCCCACTCCCCTTCTCCGGTTAGACGCTGCTGCAAAGCAAGGCCTGATAGCGGGTCTTTGGTACAAGGACGAAGGACTACGGTTCAATCTTGGCAGCTTCAAGGCCCTTGCGGCCCTCTATGGCCTTCGTTCTGCCCTTTCGCTCGAACGACTACGTAGCCCTCTACCTAAGCTCCAGGGAGAGAATCTCCATCAGGAATCGATTCGGCGCATGAGTTCGGTCCCAATGACTGTGTGTTGTGCATCGGACGGAAACTATGGATATGCTCTCTCGTGGGCTGCTCGACGATTTGGGTGTGAAGCCGTCGTATTCGTTCCTGACGCGTGTAGTGAAGCACGCCAGTCATCCATCGGAGAGGAAGGGGCTAGAGTCATCCGAATTCCTGGCACTTACGAGGACGCGCACAAGGAGGCAATCCGATGCAGTTTGGAAAATCACTGGGTTTTAGTGTCTGATACGGCGTTTGATGGCTATGAACATATCCCACGACAAATAATGGAAGCGTAGCCATCGTCGAGAGCAAGGCACCCCCTAGCAACCGCGCCGCTCGTCCGGGATTTCCTTCAAGAAAGGCGACCAGTCCCAATTCGCCTGAAGCCCGAGTTGCCCATTGCTTTTCGCCCAGCACATTCGCAATCTCTTGGGCTTCCAACCAATCTCGTTTCGTAGCCCGATAATCGATCTCGATGTCCGTATAACCCTTTGCGACCAAGCACCAAAGCCGGAGTTTCTTGTCGTTCTGCACGATGGGATTCTGGAGCTGTTCGTCCAAGAACCGTGAGAGGTCAACAAACGACATTGTTTCGGCTTGGGATCTGAGGCGGCCTACCTTGGCGTGAAGTTCGTTTCGCGTATCTCTTCGGTCCGAGAACAGTTTCTCTGCTCTGGCATAGAGCGGCGCCGCTGCGGGTCCGTTGTTTAACCAGTAGAAGTGATCGGCGGTGCCAAGTAGCGCCTGCGAATCGGTGGACTGTTGTAGGGCCACTGAATCAACTGGAGAACCAGCGGCATTGCCTAAGGCCGTTCGGTGGTGGTGAGTGTAGGCGTAGTAAGAGCAGATTGTCAGGAACACCACAACCGGGGCGGCTGCAAAGCCCGCCCATCCTGGGACACGTCTNNGAACCCAAAACCTTCCCAATAGTTTCTCATTGGATAATAAAACACAAAAGGCGGTTTTGCCCGGAACTGCGCCTTGGGCAACCGTTTTGGCGGAAACGACGTTTCGGAGTCAATTGACCAATCGGCAGTGGCGGTCAAACCACGAACGGTTCACACGGTTGCCCGGAATTTCGGGCAAGTGGCGCATTATGGCCGTGTACACCAAAGGAAGCCATGAAAGCCTTACAATATGGGGGCAAGCTGAGGGGGTAGTGAGCCGCCCGTCGCAGCGCAGCGTAGCTCCGGGCGGCTCTCGCTTTTGTCCACCGAACAATCGAACCGTGCCGCAGGGCTAGCGAACGCCCCGAGGCCCGTTGCATCTCACAAGTACGTTTTTTCGAGGAAAGACCGCTTTTATCAGAATTAGTAGGCTCCTATCATGGTAGCTGTGAGATCAACGAATCTGCATCGTCCAGCAGCGCCGCCTGCGCGCCGCCGATGATTTGCTTGTTGAGCTCAGCTTCCACAAGCGATTTAAAACCGTTCAATGCTTCGCTTGCACCATAGCTGTCGTGCTCATTTACTGCTAAATCCGCGGCTCGAATTCGTTGCGTAAGCGCGTCCGCTACTCCTGCACTTTTGATCTCTCCGACTTCAGAATAGATCCTGATATCGGTTAGAGTGCTTTCGAAGGTGGCTACGGCCATACTCTGTTCTCCAGGTTGAAGTTGTGGGGCTGCGTTCTGCGACCCCGGTTGCTGCAGAACGACCAATCTACACCTGTCCCACTCCACCATCAATGTTCCCCCTGCCGAAAAGCCCTTTGTTCATCAGTGGGGAAGTGACCTGCTCATAGAAAAGTCGCCTATTGTTCTCTACTTCGGACTTGTCAAACCGTCCGGAAGCAATCTGAGATCGATGGAGCACGTGGTGAAAAACTAGGGGCTCAGTTGGTGTGCCCTCCAACTCCCGACAGCAGGTTCGCGCGATTGTTTGTCGGATGATGGGCAACCCGGAAGTAATTCTTCGATGGGAGTCCCGCTCCAGAATGCAGGTCTCCATTCAAAGAACAAAAAGCGGAGCACAAATTAGCACTCCGCCGCAGATCAAGAAAATGGGTCGACTCAGTCTGCCGTCTTGCGAACCTTCTGCTTGAGTGCTTTCTGGTCTCGTTTCACCGCAAACTCTTTGCCCACGGCTTTCTGGAGTTTTTCTGTGTCCACGCGATAGCGTTTCGCAGCGTCTATCAGAACGTCGTCGCGGCTTGCGGTGGATCGCTGATAAGCCGAATCCAGCAGGCTGATTTCGAGAAGCAGCTTGCAAAGTTCGGACTCATCATACGTGCCTACTTGCTTGGCCAGAAGCTCCTGTGCGGACGAAAAGTCCTTCTTCGCCTCTACCTTGTGCCGTTTCGCCAGAGCCGGGACTTGGCCGCAGGAGAGATGGCCAATCAGGTAGTGGGCGACCGCCAGCAAGTCGGCTTTCTTCAACGGAGCCGATACGCGTTGGAGGATCGTAGCCAAGATACGATGGCGAGTCGTAATGGCCAATTTCTCCTTTTCGATGCGCTTTCGTTCCTCGGCCCGCTCCCGCTCAACTTGCTGCGGAGAAGGCGTGTCAGGATGGTGGACTCGGCAAGCCGGATCGGCACAAACCTTGACGA
>PLIO01000158.1:17908-18039 GCA_003140075.1 Acidobacteriaceae bacterium
ATCTTGGCCCGGAAACAATCGGGCGAAGTGCAGGAATCCTTGCGCACGTCGGGGAAGAGTAGCTTGTTGAAGCCAGTTCGTTTCGGGCAGTTGACGCACGAACCAGCCTCGGGAACGAGCGTCTCATCCTG
>PLIO01000249.1 GCA_003140075.1 Acidobacteriaceae bacterium
TTTTCCTTCATTTCGGTTTCGGTTGCGGCGCCGACTTTGATTACGGCTACGCCACCGACCAACTTGGCCAACCGCTCCTGCAACTTCTCGCGGTCGTAGTCGCTGGTGGTCTTGTCGATCTGGCTGCGAATCTCCTTCACCCGGCCTTCAATCTCCGAGTGCTTGCCCTTGCCTTCGACCAGGGTGGTGTTGTCCTTGTCGATGGTGATCTTCTTCACCTGCCCGAGATCGCTGATCTGCACGTTCTCCAGCTTGATGCCGAGATCTTCCGTGATGGCCTTGCCGCCGGTGAGGATCGCGATATCCTGCAGCATCGCCTTGCGGCGATCGCCGAAGCCGGGAGCCTTGACGGCCGCAACCTGCAGCGTGCCACGCAGCTTGTTGACGACGAGAGTGGCGAGAGCTTCGCCTTCCACGTCCTCAGCAATAATGAGCAACGGCTTGCTGCTCTTGGCAATCTGTTCGAGCAGCGGGAGAAGATCCTTCATCGAGCTGATCTTCTTCTCGTTGATCAGGATGTAGGCGTTCTCGAGGGCAACTTCCATGCGCTCCGGATCGGTGACGAAGTAAGGCGAGAGGTAGCCGCGGTCGAACTGCATCCCCTCGACCACTTCCAACTGCGTCTCCAGCGTCTTCGACTCTTCCACGGTGATGACGCCATCCTTGCCAACCTTCTTCATCGCTTCAGCAATGATGTGGCCGATGGTCTCATCGTTGTTCGCCGAGATCGTACCAACTTGTCCAATCATGTCCCCGGAGACGGGCTTGGAGAATTTGTCGAGTTCGCCTTTGCCGCGTTCGCCGGTTTTCTTGTCGAAGGCGCCGCAGACCAGCGAGACAGCCTTCTCGATGCCGCGCTTCATGGCCATGGGATTGGCGCCAGCAGCAACGGTTTTCACGCCTTCGCGATAAATCGATTGCGCCAGAACGGTGGCCGTGGTGGTGCCGTCCCCGGCCACATCCGAGGTTTTCGAAGCAACTTCGCGAACCATCTGGGCGCCCATGTTCTCCAGGCCGTCCTTCAGTTCGATTTCCTTGGCTACGGTAACGCCGTCCTTGGTGATGGTAGGCGAACCGAATTTCTTTTCGATAACTACGTTGCGGCCCTTGGGGCCGAGTGTGACCTTTACTGCGTCGGCAAGAAGATTAACGCCGCGCAGGATTGCCTGGCGGGACTCTTCTCCGTGTACGATTTGTTTTGCCATTTGCTTTTTCTCCTATTTCGAATTCTCTTCATTAAACTCTGTCATCCTGAGCGCTGCGCACTTTGCCGCGCGAAGGATCTCCACGAAATTACTGCCGGCTCTGAAAAGCGGAAGCCGGGAGCCGAAACTACTTGCGCGCCCCGGCGGTTTCCTTCTTCCCGATGCCGGTCGAGCTGGCGGTTCCGGACAGGATGCCGAGGACTTCGTCTTCTTTCATAATGATGAAGTCTTCGCCATCAATCTTGATCTCGGTGCCGGAGTACTTGCCGAACAGGATGCGGTCGTCCTCTTGCACGGCGAGAGGGAAGGTCTTGCCTTCATCGTTGGTGCGGCCTTTGCCGGTGGATACCACGATGCCCTCTTGCGGTTTGTCTTTTGCGCTGTCGGGGATGATGATGCCGCCGCGGGTGGTGGAAGCTTCCTCCACGCGACGTACCAGAATGCGGTCATGTAGTGGGCTGAATTTAGCCATGGGTGTGACTCCTTTCAAAGTTGATAGAAGGTTGACTTTACGTAAACCTATGAATTGTTTTGGGTTAGGGCGATCTGCTAGCAGTCTCGCCTATCGAGTGCTAATTATAGGGATGTGAGTGGGTCGTTGTCAAGGGGTTGCATTCGGCGCTCGGTTGATGTAACTTATAGGTTACCGAGCCGTGATTGAAGTTCGCCATTACGCCACCAGCGCAGGCAAAGACCTGATTGCTGACTGGCTCGATCATCTGGCCGATGATCACGCCGCGGCCAGAATCGTCGAGCGGCTCGACCGCCTTTCGAGAGGCCTTTTTGGCGATTGCAGGTCGCTGGGCGGTGGCCTTTTTGAGCTCCGTATCGACTGGGGCCCGGGCTATCGAATCTACTACGCGATGGTCGGTCGAACTTGCGTCGTACTGCTCTGCGGCGGAGACAAGCGCAAGCAATCGCCCGGCATTCAACGCGCACGTCAATACCTGAGGGATTACACGGAAAGGACGCGCACCCAATGAAAGCTAACAACAGAGATATAACAAGTGTCTCGCATGACGACTACATGCTTCGAAAGTTGCGCGAGAATCCCAAGTTTGCCGCCGAATACCTCAAAGTCGCGCTGGAAGACACCGAAGAGCCCGCCGTGCTCCTGATCGCTCTGCGCCGCATCGCCGAAGCCCGAGGCGGCATTGCCAAGGTAGCTAAAGCCGCCGGCATCGAGCGCGAGAGCCTCTATCGCGCCCTGTCCGCAAAGGGAAATCCCCGGCTCTCCACCCTGGTCGCTGTCACCAAGGCCGTAGGCCTAAAGCTCACCGTCGAACCCGCGTCGTAACGTCGTCATCCGCCACCGTGGAAGAGCGGCGCTTCAGCGGCCTGCCCTGAGCGAAGCCGAATGGGCCGCGTAAAGACCACATCGACGAAGGACCTCTGCACTTGTCGCCGTTCCCATGCCAGACTGCGTGCGAACACGGCATGCTGCAGGTTGCTTTCCGACGCTTCGCGCGAGCCGAAGCCGACGCTGCCATTCCCCGCCACAATCCACAGCCCCCCTGTGACATCTGCCCTTGCGCCTCAATCCAAATTCGTTCATCCTTGTCCCAGCAAAGGCCGTATGCGCGCTCAGAGAGCCCGACCGAAAATCGTCCCGCAACTCCTTTGTTTGACGTATTTTGAGGCTAAGTCTTTTAGGCGACGTATTTTGCGAGGATTTTTCCGCTAACCCGATGATTCCAATAGCGGCGGTGGGGTGGGGGTATACCAGTTTCACGTTCATCCAAATTCCGGAACGAACCTCAACCGTCCTCAACCCCAGAGCGGCGGCGGGAAATATTTGTCTCCCGGAAATAATCCGGCGGCTTCCGGAATCTGGGTTAAGATTAAAGATATGCCATACATATTGGAACACCTCTCCAGCCTTCGTCAGGAAATCACGGATTTACGCAACATGAATGCCCGCTTTGTGGGCAAGGGTTCGGACAGTCAGATTGACCAATCGGCGGTGGAGATGCGCGCCAACCGCCTGGCGGAGATTAAGAAAGAACTATCGCAGATGTTGAATCGGCCGGACGATCCAGCGGTCTGGTGGGAAAAAGGCGGCCGGCGGAATCGCGTGGCCTAGCGGCTGCGAAAAATTTGCGGTTGAGTTCACGAAGGGCGTGGCTAATGGCCGCGCCCTTTTTCTATCGCGCCGTCAAGAGAGTTGCAAAAAAAGCTCGAGTCGGGCAACCTCGTAAACCATGAGTCAACAGAATAAGTCGCAAGAGAATAAGTCGCGAGCGATTCACCTGCGCAGTTTCCCGGTTTCTGGTTTCCTGATCTCTTCGGTTGTTGTGGCCATTGTCATTGCGACAGCCAGCGTAAGCTTCGCGCAAGCCGGCCCGGAAGAAGATGGTCACGAAGTGCAGGTGTGGACCGGAGGCGGACATTCGGTGCCGGGCGGAACTTCGCAGACGGGAATCTTCGATCTTGGGCTGCGCTATGGCTGGGTGCTCACGGGGCCACATCTGCCGGGATTCTTGCGGGGACGATTCGAGTATGCAGTGGACGCGGAGCCAGCATATCTGATTTTTCAGCCGGCGAATACGGCGTATGGAGTGGGATTCAATCCGTTTGCGCTGAAGTGGAACTTCGAGCGGCGGGGAAGGCTGTCTCCTTATTTTGAGCTGAGTGGGGGAACGCTATTCACCGATCACAGCGTGCCCACTTATACGAACACGGTGAATTTTACGTCGGCGGCGGCGCTGGGGACGCATGTGCTGGGGGCGAAATATAACTGGAGCGTGGAGTTGCGGTATCTGCATATCTCGAATGCGGGGCTGGCGAATCCGAATCCGGGGTTGAATACGGTGCAGGTGCGGGTGGGCGTGGGAAGGTTTTTCAAGCGGCGGTAGTGGCGGTCCAACTACCGATAATTCGGCGTATCTGCCAGCGCATCGAAGCCAGGTCATAAGAGAACTGTAGGCTTCGCATTCTAAGGGGAGCATGCCCACTTCCCGCCAAGAACGCGAGAAGTGGGCCCTTGGCTATTTGCCGGTAATGGTTACCGAGTGCGTGCTGCAGCAACTTACGTTGTAATAATAAGTCTGCCCCGGGACCAGGTTGCTCTTGAGAGTGTTGGTGTTGCTGGCGCTGGGAATCGAGATTGGTGAAGACTCGTTGAACGGCCAGGGGTTACTGCCGTCCTGCGAGATACTGCAGGTTGAGGAGCTGGTGCAGGTCGTTGGAATACTCTGCCAATTTACGGAATCTCCCTTTGAAGCGCTCCAGTTATCGCAAATGCTTTGGTTGTGAGTAGTTGGCATGTGTGAGGTCCTTTTGAGTTGCCGCGGCGTCAGCTTCGACTTTCAAGTGACCCCGGTGGCTGGATTTTACTTGGCCCGATCCCGGGACGAACGTCCCCGGAACTTACTGGTGAGACTATCATCAACCGCCGTTAGCCTACTGTATTGCCAGGTTGTCGAGTTCGTGCAAGGGAGGAATCTCCTCGGCATCCGCTTGGACTATCCGGTGATTGTTACGCTCTTGGTCATCTCATTGCCGCATGGGGGGTTCGGGACGAATTCATACTCCTGGTCGACCGTCAGCCCACTGCAAATATAGATTGGTACCGCGGAAGGTCCATTGACGGGAATGGGAGGCGTGAAGGGTGCATTATTCGCCCCACAGAATGGAAAGGGATGGCCGGACGCTTGGCCGATCGTGGCGCCGGCAGGGGCTGTCGGGAAGGATATTTGTTCGCCGAGAGTTGCATCGAAATCGACACACCAAGGCACGGGAGTTGGAGAACCATTTGTCTTCCTAGCCATAAGTTTTTTTCTCTCTTGACGTGGGCAGCTCTCGGGCTGTCCGATGGCTTCTTGCAGTCGCTCGGGGGTGCAGGCCGCCGAGTTACTTCGACTTCATCAACTGCTGATATCCAGCCATGCCTGCCAAGTTATCGAACTCATGCATGCTGCGAATTTTATCGGAAGTATACCCTGCCTGTACCGCTTTCGCTAGAAATTCCAAGGCCAGCCCGCTTTCTCCCAAGTGGTTGTGTGCGGAGGCCGCTTCCAGCAGTACGTCCTTATTGTTGTGCCCGAACTGCAGCGCCTGCCCAAGATAGGTAACGGTGTGTTTGCGGTCGCCAAGCTCGGCGTAATAGCCGGCAGTGTCGCTAAGAGCGTCCGGGTCGCGGGGGTTCACTTTCAACTCCGCTTCGGCAAGGTCGATCGCTTTGTGCAGGGGGGCGGCAGACTGACCTTTCTTGCCACTGCGGTAGAGAGCGTCCCCCAAATTGCCCCAAATGACGTACTGCTGCGGATCGAGTTTCGCCGCCTCCTCATACGCTGCGGCCGCTTCATCAAATCTTTGCAATCCAAAGTAGGACGCGCCTAGGTTTACATATCCGGCATAACTGGGACGAATCGCGATCGACTTCTGCAACGGATCGATCGCCTTTTCGTATTGGCCGGTTTCGAAATAGATGGCGCCGATGTTCACATACGTCGCGTACCATTCGGGAGCGATCTGGGTGACCTTGGCGTACATTTGCAGGGCCTTGTCATACTCGTTACGACGCCGGTAGAACGCGCCGAACTCGTTATAGCTGCGGCGGCTGTTGGGGTGGGCTTGAATGGCCTGCTGGTAGGCCTTTTCGGCTTCCGTGATCTTGCCTTCGTGTTCGTAGGCCGTGGCCAGGCCGATGGCCGCTTCTTCGTTGGTGGGTTCGAGGCCGAGGGCGAGCTGGAATTCGGCGCCGGCTTCGGGGTAGCGTCCGGTGCCGTCATCGATGAGGCCGAGGCAGACGTGGCCGGCGGCACCGGCGTTGCCGAGTTTGACGGCTTCATTGCAGCCGGTTTGCGCCGGCGCGATCCATTGCTTTTGCTTGGTGTCGAAGTACTTGAGCCAATAGCTTTCGCCGAGGACGGCTTTGGCCATGCCGAAGTTGGGATCGAGCTTGAGGGCCGCCCGGGCCATAAGGGCGGCGTTGTCGAGGTTCTCGGCTTTGCTGTGGTTGAGCAGGTAACCTTGCGCCTGCAGATAGTACTCATAGGCTTCGGATTTATCGGTGCCGTGAGATTTCAGCGCGGCTTCTTCTTCCGGGCGCAGCTGTAACTGCAGGGACTTGACGGCGCCTTCGGCGACGTTTTGTTCTACCGAAAAGGCGTCGGTGGTGGGGACGGTGACGGAACCGCCGCCAACCGGAGCGCCCGTTTGGGCGTTGAGCAGAGAGTAAGTGACTTTGACCAGATCGCCCGCGGGCACGAGAGTGATAGCGAGGCCGAGATTTGCACCGAACATGTGGGCGGCGTCCGGCAGCGTGGAGATTTTCTTTTCCTGCAGATTGCCGGGCGCGACCACTTCAAAGGCTCGGTCTTCGGTGAGCTTGCCGAGCTTGGCGGCGACGCTCTCGACCAGGCCCTCGCCGAGAGCGGCAATCTTGGGGTCGGCGTCAGCGGGTGGGGTGAAGGGAAGGACGGCCAAAATTTTGGTTTGCGGCAATCCATTGGGCTGGGATTGCAGAGCAGTGATATTTGCGGCGGAAGGATGGAACAAGTGGTGCAAGGGACGGTAGGCGAGGAATGCAGCCAAAATAACGAGAACAATCGCCAGGGCAGCGAGCGCGCGGGATCGATGGAAAGCGCCGGCAGTGGAGGGAACGCGTTTCGGTTTTGCGCCTTGCTGAACCCGGTGCAGGTCCTCCAGGAGAGCGGCGGCATTGGCATAGCGCGCGTCCGGATTCTTGGCCATGCAGCGCGAGATCAGTCCGGCAAGAGTACCCGGGACACCTTTGAGCGCGGGCGGTTCTTCGTGGACGATTCTGGCGATGGTAGTGGCGAGGCTGGAGGTCTGAAAAGGCTGCTCGCCGCCGAGCATTTCATAGAAGACGAGGCCGAGAGAAAAAATGTCGGAGCGGCCGTCGTCGGGCTTCTGGAGAAGGACTTCGGGAGCCATGTAGGCGGGAGTGCCGCCGGTCGCCGTCATGGTCTCCATGCTCTTGGTGGCATCGTTGGGATTGGCGTTCCAGGCGCGGCGGGCGACGCCGAAATCGAGGATCTTCACCCGGTTGCCGGGCGCGAGCATGATGTTCTCCGGCTTGATGTCACCGTGAATGATGCCTTTTTCGTGCGCGGCCTGCAGCCCTTCGCAGCACTGGGTCGCGATGGCGAAGAATTCCTCGGTGGAGAGGGGGCGCCCGAGGCGATGGCGCAAGGTTTCGCCTTCGATGAACTCCATCACGACCCAAAGTTCGCCGGCGTGCTCAACAACATCGTAGATAGCACCGACGTTGGGATGGTTCAAGGCGGAAGCGCGCTGGGCTTCCTTGAGCAGGCGCTTGCGATCGGCGGCGTCGGAATCGGCATGGGGGGACATGCGCTTGATGGCGACAAAGCGCTTGAGCGTGGTGTCTTCCGCGCCGTAAACCTGTCCCATGCCGCCAGCGCCCAGCCGCTTGACGATGGCGAAGCGGCCGACAGTTGTGCCTGTAAGGGCATCCGCCGCGGCGTCCGCTGGAGCCGCAGGGGGCGTCTTAATCTGTTCTGCCATGGACGAAGTGCCCGACGAATTCCGCAATTCTAATCTTAGTCGGGCAGGAAAGCCAAAGGGGAATGTCGAGTTCGGCACCGGTCAGGTCAGGAAGAGGCGCGAAGTCGGGGTGGGAAGTGAGTACCTGGTTGCGAATCGAACCTTGCAGGCCCCGAACCTGCCCTTAATGCACACTTTATTCAAACTTTATCGCACCCGCAGCGAGGCTAGACTAATTTTCCCTATGCCCGCTTTTCTCCTCGACTCAGTTCCGCGTTTTCTGCATCCGTAGGAATGTCCACCGTGTTGGCTACCGGGTGCATGCCTGATTCTGTGCGAAAGTTCGCACAAAAGCAATTAGTTTTGCTGGTTACGCGGTTTGTAAGCGGAAAAACACGGTTTTTGCACGGTTTGTGCGCAGTCAGTCTAGAGTAGATTAAGTTACAATACCGCCCCGATTTTCCTCGACTCAGTTTCACTAATTCATGATGATTGCAGCCATGAAGAAGACTTCTTCCTTCGACGAAGCCAGACCGAGAACGCCAAAAGGCGAGGCACGTCAACGAGAGATCGCGGCCATGAAAGCAATGGAAGATCTCAACAACCTCGACGATGAGGATGAATACAAGCTGGCTCTTGCCGAGGTTTATGGCATTCTGCCTGGACATCCCCGGTACGCTAAGGCGATCGCTACTTGGAGGGATTTGCAGCGCGAGAAGCCTTAAGCTTCTTCACACGCTCGACAAGCTCTTCGGTGCGGGCGTTTTTCTCGGCTTCCGAGAGTCCCATCTCGTCCATCTGTTCTTCGAGAAGGCGGGCAATCGTCCGGAGTGCCTGCTTGCGGGAATTCTTTTGCCGTCCTTGCGGTCGCGGAGTTGGAAGCGCGGACATCTGACTGCCCTTTCTGTATGTTCTCTGAGACACGCTAGTTTACTCCACAGTTCAGCTCTTGGTCTTGTCTAACTTTATCCCTTTCTTTTTGTTGTGCGAAAGTTACGGAGGGCACGTGCGTCAAACGCTTGTTCCACTTCGAGTTAACGGGTCTCCCTTGCTTCCATCATCCGGCCCCAGCTATTCTTCTCGCCTATGTCTACGCTAGTGGAATGTGTACCGAATTTTTCCGAGGGGCGCGACAAGGCGAAGGTTGACGCCATTGTGGACGCCATGAAGGTGGATGGCGTCTACCTGCTGGATCGCGAGATGGACGCGGACCACAACCGGAGCGTGATTACGCTGGTGGGCGAGCGGGAGGCGATTCAGGAGGCGGCGATTCGCGGAGTGGGGAAGGCCGCGGAGTTGATTGATCTGAATCTGCACAAGGGGGCGCATCCGCGGATGGGCGCGGCCGATGTGGTGCCCTTCATTCCGATCGATGGTGTGACCATCGAAGATTGTGTAGCGATGGCGCGACACGTGGGCGAGGAAATTTGGAAGCGGTATCAAGTTCCAGTGTATTTGTATGAGGCGGCGGCGGCCACGCCGGAGCGGCAGAATCTGGAGAACATCCGGCGCGGTCAGTTTGAAGGAATACGGGCGGAGATCGCGACGAATGCCGCGCGGAAGCCGGATTTTGGCGAGGCGCGGGTGCATGCGACGGCGGGCGCGACCGTGGTGGGCGCGCGGAAGTTTCTGATTGCTTACAATGTGTTCTTGAACACGCCGGATGTGGAGATCGCGAAGAAGATTGCGAAGGCGGTGCGATTTTCGAGCGGCGGGATGCGCTTCGTGAAGGGCGCGGGATTTCTGGTGCGGGGGCTGGCGCAGGTGTCGATGAACCTGACGGATTTTGAGCAGACTCCCGTGCATCGCGTGTTCGAAGTGGTGAAGCGCGAGGCGGCGCGGTATGGAGTAGCACCGGTATCGAGCGAGATCGTGGGATTGATTCCGAAGGAGGCGCTGGAGCAAGCGGCGGAATGGTTCCTGCAGGTGGAGAACTTTGACTCGTCGCTAATTCTGGAAAACCGGCTGGCGGCGGTGATGAGCGGGAAGGTTACGGCGGGCGGATTGCGAGCCGGGGTTGAGCCGTTCATCGAGCAACTGGCTGCGCCGACGGCAACGCCCGGCGGCGGCAGCGCGGCGGCTGCTGCGGGTGCGATGGCTGCGGGTTTGGCGACCATGGTGGCGAGGATGTCGCGAGGAAAGAAGGCATATCTACAGCATGAGGCGCAACTAAGTGCAGCAATCGCGCAGTTGGGTCCACTGCGGGAAGAGTTGAAGGGAGCAGTCGATGCGGATGCGGAGTCTTACGACGCAGTGATGAAAGCGTACAAGGCGGCGAAGGCTGATCCTGATGGAGGCGCTGCATTGGTAGATGCGGCTCTGAAGCTGGCAACCGGAATACCGCTCAGGGTTGCGGAGAAAGCGTACGAGGTGGCACGGATTGCGCAGAGCCTGGAGAGCGTGACGAATCCAAATATGAAATCGGATCTGACGACCGCGCAAGCGCTGGCCCGTGCGGCGATCACGGGCGCGCTGGCCAATGTGGAGATCAATCTGGCCTCGTTGAAGGACGGCGATTTTGCGGCGGAAGTGCGGAAGCGGGTAGCCATCCTCGGCGACTGACCGACCTAGCTGACCGCCTTCCGGTGAAACTGCCGGAGTCCGGTTGCCAGAAATCCTGCGTCGAAGATGGTCAGCGCTACTAGCACAGCCGGCATCGGCAGGTGAGGGAACTGGGGCACAAGTGTGCCGCGCAGCCCTTCGCTTGCATAGACGAGCGGATTCACCAGCACGACTTTCTGGAGGATGGGAAAGTGCGCCAGGGCGCTCCAGGGATAGTAGGTGCAGCCGAAGAAGATCATCGGAGTCAAAACCATGCTGAACATGAGACCGATATGAGTCTGGCTGATGCTGCAGCCGAGCGCCAGGCCGCCGCAGGCCGAGAAGAGCGCTACGAGCAGCGTAACGCAGGCAAAGCTCAGGGGAGAATGCAGATTCAATTCCACTCCCGGACGTAGCAGCAGCCATGCTGCGGGAATCACGACCAATCCGGCCAGCAGAGCTTGCATGGTGCCAAAGAAAACTTTCTCAATGGCGAGCCATGAGATTTCCATCGGCGCCAGCAGCCGGTCTTCGATCTCGCGCGTGAACTGAAATTCCGCAATCAAGGGCATGGCCACCGCCCACACTCCGGTAAACACCATGCTGATGGCCATGATGCCGGGCAAGAGCAAGCTCTTGTAGGCCGCAGGCATGTAGCCGCTGCTCACCATCACCCGGCCGAAGATGAATACGAACATCATGGGCTGCAGAAAGGTTTGCAGCAGCAACGGAACGAAGTTGCGACGCGCGACATGAGCATCGCGGGATAAGAGGGCCAGAAACGTTTTCCAGTTCAATCGCGTAAACTCCTTCCGGTGTGGTGCAGGAAAAGGTTTTCCAAGCTTGGTTCGGAGATGTGGACGTCGCACAACTCGATGTTGGCGCCGGAGGCGAGGTTGGCAATCTCCGAAATCAGCGGCCCCCCGCGGTCGGCGTACACGTCGGCGGAGTGGCCGTTGCTGGAATTGTCACCTTCCGCCGCAGCGTTCTGCAGTGCGCCGCTCTGCGAATCGTTTCTCGTGCGTACCTCAGTGACGCCTGGTAAGTTCTTCAGCCGCTGCAGCAACTCCGCGGAGTAGCCGCCGAAGCGCAGGCGCAGGAGATATCCGCCGGGCACGGAAGCCTTTAACTCGGAAGGAGTGCCCAGGGCGATGTTCCGTCCGTGGTCGATGATGGCCACGCGGTGGCAGAGCGCATCGGCCTCTTCCATGTTGTGCGTCGTGAGAAGAATCGTTTTCCCGCTCTGGTTGTACTCGCGGATGATCTCCCAGAGCAGCAATCGGGTTTGCGGGTCCAGGCCGGCGCTGGGTTCGTCCAGGAAGAGTACCTGCGGGTCGTGCATCATGGCGCGCGCGATCGAAAGGCGTTGCATCATGCCGCCGGAAAATCCTCGGACCATCTGATCGCCGCGGTCACGGAGTTTAAAGCGACCGAGCAGCGCATCGGCGCGCTCCTGGGAATCGATGCCGAAATAGGCGCCGTGAAAAAGCAAAATTTCGCGCGCGGTGAGAGAGAAATCAAGGTTTGGCCGCTGCTGAACCACTCCAATCAGCAGCTTCACCGCGACTTGTTCTCGCCAGACATCGAGTTCGCCAATCCACGCCTGGCCGCTCGTCGGCCGCACCCGCGTGGTGAGAACTCCTACCGTGGTGGACTTGCCTGCGCCGTTCGGCCCCAGCAGACCGAAGATCTCCCCGGCCGAAATATCGAGAGAAATGCCATCGAGCGCAACGATCTCCGGTTTGGGCTGTTTCTTGCCTTTGCCGCGCCCTGAACTAAAGCCGAACCCTCCGCCGGAAGCGAGCGGAGGCGGTGAAGTGTAGATCTTGCGTAGATCGCGAGTGCGAATGCCGGCCAGCATGCTGAAGTCCTTGAGCTATCCTCAAAAGTTAGGATGGTACTTCCCCGGGGTGTTCCCGCGGAGCGGTTCCCCCGATAAAACCAGAGGTGCGCAAGGCTTGTCAATTCCTTGCATCTTTGCAATGTAAATGCTCCAAGATA
>PLIO01000105.1:0-14788 GCA_003140075.1 Acidobacteriaceae bacterium
CGATGGGCTTCGAGCGCGGCATCGTCTTGGTACTGCTCATAGATGAAGAAGCGCCGCGGTTCGGTCTTGTGCCTATGGACCTGGTACATGGCGCACCCCGGCTCCTTGCGGGATTCCTCGGTGAGTTTTGCGAACAGAGTAGTAACCTCGGCTTCATGCCCAACCTTCGCCATCCACGTTACCGCCAAAACCACCATCGTGCGCTCCTTGCGTAAGTTAGTAAGTCGCCTAAGTACCTGACGAATGGGAAGTCAATTCTAGACTTTCCGGGGGGAGGCTGTCTTCAGTCCAGTTGCAAATTCATCCACGAAGATTGTGTGATCCCGGTCCGGGCCGGTTGAGATCATGCCGATCTTTGCACCGGTCTCTTCTTCGACGAATGCCAGATACTCCCGCGCCGCCTTCGGCAGATGCTCGAACTTCGTGATGCCCTGGGTGGAAGTTTTCCACCCGGGCATTCTGTGATAAATACACTCCAGCTCGTCATAACCACTGGCCTGCGCAGGGATTTCCATGCTCTTCTTTCCGTTGACCAGATAGCCCATACAGACTGGAATCTCAGCCAATTCATCGAGCACATCCAGCTTGGTGACCACCAGCCAGGAGATGCCGTTAATCATGCCAGCGTAGCGCAACAGAGGCAAGTCGAGCCAGCCCGTGCGCCGCGGACGTCCTGTCACTGCCCCATACTCGTTGCCGCGCTTGCGAAGCTGCTCACCCAGTTCACCTTTCTCCTCGCTGGGAAAAGGACCTTCGCCGACGCGCGTGCAATATGCCTTGGTGAGCCCGATCACCGAGTCGATCGCGTTCGGCGCGACTCCGGTACCAATCGCAGCCCCGCCCGAAGTCGCGCTGGAAGAAGTCACAAAGGGATACGTGCCGTGATCGATGTCGAGCATGGTGCCTTGCGCGCCTTCAAACAAGATGGATTCGCCGTCGGCCAGCGCCTGGTTGAGCAGAACTGCCGTGTCACACACGAATGGAGCGATTTTCTCCGCTGCCGCAGCGTATTCCGTGTACATCTTGTCGGCATCGAGCGGTTCGGAATTGAACAGCGCGTGCGCAATCATGTTCTTTTCACGCACGGCATTTTCGATGTGTTTCTTCAGCAGCCGCAGGTCGAGCAAATCCGCCACCCGCAAGCCGCGGCGGCCCATCTTGTCTTCATAAGCCGGACCGATTCCGCGCGAGGTGGTGCCGATCTTTACGCGTCCCGGAGCGTTCTCCGCGGCCAGTTCGATCATGCGGTGGTAGGGGAGAATCACCTGCGCGCGGTTGGAAACAAAAAGATTTCCGTCAACTCGCACACCGGCCTCGCGCAATGCGCCAACTTCCTTCAGAAAGGCCATGGGGTCCAGAACCACGCCGTTCCCGATGACGCTGCGGCACGCCGCCCGCAACACTCCGCAAGGCACAAGTTGCAGGACGAACTTCTTGCCGTTGATAATGACGGTGTGGCCGGCGTTGTGGCCGCCGGCGTAGCGGGCTACGACAGAAAAACTCTCCGAGAGAACGTCGACGATCTTGCCTTTACCCTCGTCGCCCCATTGGGCGCCGACAATCACCGCGGTCTTGCCTCGTTTCAATGCCAACTCCGTCACAGGGATTCGCGGATGCACAACTGCACCGCACCGGGGTCGCACACTCCTTGCCCGCGGCAATGCATAAAGGCTTATAGGATGGAAGCGGAGAAGATGTGTACAAATTATCTTATCGCGCCCGCGCTGCGAATGGCAACGCGAGGCAGCGGCAGGTAGTAGCTGAAATGCGGCAGGTAGTGTCTTAATTCACTCTGTTAAGACACTACCCAGCGGCAAGGTAGTGGTGCTTTGGCACCATGACCCTGCGGCAATGAATGCGCTATGCTCTCCGGTAAGATGTGATTCCATGCCTAAATTCGAGAAACACATCTTCATATGCGGCAACCAGCGGCCTCCGGGAAACCCGCGAGGATGCTGCGATCCCACCGGCGAGGCCAAGCTGCAGAAGCTATTCAAGCAGAAGCTCGCGGAGCGCGGCCTCAAGGGCAAAGTGCGGGCCAACCAGGCTGGTTGTCTTGACCAATGCGAGCACGGACCGAATCTCGTGGTTTATCCCGACGCCGTATGGTATGGACACGTCACGGATGCCGACGTCGATGAGATCATCGAATCGCACATCATCGCGGGCAAGCCGGTAGACCGCCTGCGGTTGGCGGATGGCTGCCTGAATACGGCTGCCTGCGAGCACAGGAAAAGCAGTGGTCAGTGATCCAGGGGCCAGTGGTCAGAAAATCAAAAGGATGATGCTGCATTAAGAAGACGACATTGTGGGTGAGCCTGACTGGCCACTGATCACTGACCACTGGCCACTGCTTCTGGTAGGCGCGGCAGGAATCGAACCTGCAACCACCGGATTAGAAATCCGGTGCTCTATCCGTTTGAGCTACGCGCCCGCAAAGAACGGACTGGTTTGATTAAGGATACATCAGTTAATTGGTGCAGGGGATGGCACCAGAATCGCATTCGATTTCTACAGCCTTTGGGTGCGCCCCGCCAAGTGTTTGCCGGCACGAGGTCGAGCGCACGCTTCAGTTATGGCAGTTCAGTTGATTGTGACATTCGCTTTATCTTCCAGCAGTGTCCATCTTCCCGCAGTGTCCGCTAGAACATCACATGCAACGCCATCTGAATGAATCGTGGGCTGCCGATGCTGTGCTGCAGGACACCAAGATTTCCGTAGGGAGGGAATGTGTACGTGTTCTGCCCAGTATTGGGATCATACGGCGGATTGGAGAAATACGGGTTGAATTCGGCAAAATCGCTGGGGATGTCGAAGCTGGGGTGGTTGAAGATGTTGAATGCCAGTACGTCATACCGGAGCGAGAAGCGTTCGCCAAGCCCAAAATCTTTCGATAGACCGAAGTCGAACCGATTCTGGAACGGACCACGGAAAATATTGCGGCCGCCGGCGGCGTATCCGTTCTCATAAGGATCGCAAACGCCGCTAACCGCATCGCAAGGCGGCACACCGTTGGAGCCGGGAGCGAACGGCGTGGGAATGCCAAAGGCGTTCGCGTTCAACATGGGCTTGTTGCCGTTCACCCCAGTTGTACCTTGCAGGACTACATTGGATTGAGTGGACCCGAAGCCAAGTGCAGGAACAATTGGATTGGTGGCAAGGTCTTGACCACCGCCCCAGTAAATGCTGGCCGCCCCGCCGCTGAAATCGAACACGCTATACGCTTGCCCGCTCTGCATGACGGTCACCCCATTGATCGCCCAGCCATTCACCATTTGCTTCACCCATGCCGGACCCGTTACCGCGGAAGGGAAAGCATAGTGGTAGCTGACCGTAAGAACATTGGTGCGGTCAAAGTCAGAAGTGGCGTAGGAGGAGTGCGGATTGTTGGGGTCATTGCCCGTGAAAAATAGTCCGAGCCCACTCTGTTCGTCGAGAGTGTGGGAACGGGTGTAGGAAGCGGAAATCTGAAAGCCACGGCTCAGCCGCTTTGAGACGTTGAATTGCAGAGCGTTGTAGTTCGATATCCCGACGGAGCGATTGAAGTCGGAATTCGGATCGTATCCGATATAAGGCACGCGCAGCGCCGCATTGCCGGTGCCATAACCGGCCACCAGGGCGTCCACGCTCTCAGCAGCCAGCGCCTTCGAGGCAGGCACCAACCCCAAGTTGGTGGGCGTGCACGGTAGGGAAGATGGAATGGCGGCGCAGTTCACGTTATAGCCATAGGAGTAGTCTTGCTCGTAAGGTCCCCCTGCCAGCCGCGGGCTTTGTGGCGTAGCGATCTCTGCCTGATTGAAAGGTAAGGGGAGGACCTCGTGCACGCCATGATTGCCAACATAACCCAGCGAAAGGACGAGGCTATTCTTGGGTTGCCATTGCAAGTCGAGGGTCCAATTTTCCGAGTAAGGCAAGGTGTTCTTGGGATCGTAGCCACCGAAGAACAAGGGTCCGCATCCTGATTCTCCCAGGGAAGAGCAATATGCCGTGTTGTTGGAAATTAGTTGCCCCGCGTTTGGCAGCAGGGCTTGCACTTGGGACAGATTCGCCGGAGGCGGCGGTGGCAGAGAAGCACCGAACGGCTGCGCGAACGTCCCGCCGGTGACCGCATAGAACGGAACGACGAACGGTTCCTCGACTGTCACTCCAAAGGGACCTCCGTTGACACCGGCGGGTGGCGATAGCTCCGTAAAGTATTCCCCGCGATCGTAGTACATACCGAAGCCCGTGCGGACGACCACCTTGTTGTGGAACCGACTGGGGCTGTAGGCGATCCCAATGCGAGGAGCGAACCCCCATTGGCGCCCCGTGAGAGTGGAGTTGCTGACGCCCTTTGTGCCGAAGGTCTTGTTGTTACCGGCAACTACGAGGCCAATATTGGTGATGGTGTCACTGGCCATGTCGTACGAGTAATCCTGCGCGTAGAAATTTGTGAGGTTTCCGTATTTCTCATCCAGAGGTCCATCCCAATCCCAGCGTAGCCCCAGGTTCAGCACAACATTCGACTTCACCCGGATGTTATCTTGTACATAGATTCCCAGCTGCTTAGCCCGATAGTATCGATTGCTGGCACCGCTCAATATCTGCGAGGAATCCTGGCCGCCGCAACCGAAGGTGTTTGGTCCGCACACTTGACCCTGAACGAAGCCGGGAAAGTCTTCGAAAGTAATCTGAGCGACCTCATTATTCTTGTTGATCACATTGAGCTGCAGACTGTCGACATTGAAGCCGAGGCCAATCGAGTTACGGCCGCGTATCCACTTCAGATTACTTGCCCATTCAAAGTTATTCTGGAAAACACCGGCATGGGCGAAGAAGCTATTGGCGGGACCGATCGACAGGCCGTTGGGGTAATTATCGGCATTCTTGATGCTCATGGCGGGAAAGAGGTTTGTACCCGGTACGCTGATACCTACAGCAGAAGGTGACAGAAATTGGCTGGTGGAGGAGTAAGCTCGCTCCCGAATGAATCCGAACCGTTGCTCCCATGTTAAGTTGGGGGTGAGCGCCGTGGTGTTATCGAGAGAAATCGTCTGACTGCCGGCTTCCAGAGTCTGAGGAAAACCCAGTAGCGAACTCTGCGCGAAGGGGGTGGTGTTGGGGTCGTTCTGAAAGTAATATTTGGCCGCAAATCTGTCCTTCGCGCTGAAGTTGTAATCGATGTTTCCATTCACTTGGTCGGCGGCGAAATGCGAGTTAGGTCCAAGGATGGTTGCGTCTCCGCCCAGGCTCTGCAATGTATTCAACCCGCTCCCTGTCGAAGCATCGGGAATCCACCAGCTGCCTCCCGGTGCTTTGGTATTCATGATATTTACGGCCTGCTGGCTAACCTGACTGGATTGAATATTCAAGCAGGGAGGATTCGTTCCTGTTCCGCAGCCGGGCACGCTAAAGTCGGCATTAGCAAGGTCCGCCAACCCCTGCGCGTCGCGGTTGCTGTCCGTGAGGCCCGGCGGCACGGCGACAATTGAGTTCGCCAGTAACTGATCGCTAACGCGCTGCCCTTGATAAGACCCGAAGAAGAATAGCTTGTCCTTCTTAAGGGGACCACCGACGTAGCCGCCGAATACGCTACGGTGTATATTCGGGCGTTGCAACTGCTCGTGATTGAAGAACCACTCGTTTGCGTTCCATCCGGTCTGCTCGTGGTATCCATAGGCCCCACCGTGGAAAATGTTGGTGCCCGATTTGGTGGTCGTGCTGATCTGCGCGCCGCTGTCAGCGCCCTCGGAGGCATCGTACATAGCGGAATTGACGTGAATCTCCTCAATGGTCTCCGGTGGGGGTGAGGGCATTGCCTCGCCAATCGCTGCGTAAACTGACGTACTGGTCACGACTTCGGCGCTCGGATTATTTCCGTTTCCGTTTGCTCCAATGTTGAAAAAAGCTATACGGCTCGATGGAACCTGACTGGTGGACTTGCCATTGAAAATGTTGCTGGCGTAGACGCCATTCACGGTAAAACTGTTGCTCGTGTCGCGCTGGCCGTTGGCCCAAATTCCCTGATTGCCAAGTCCAGCGTTGGATCCAGCGGTATTCAGCAGATCGGCATTTACGCCCGGGCTCAGGATCGCTAACTGCGTGAAGCTGCCCGTCCCCAGCGGCATATCGATGATCCGCACTTCACTCAAAGCGTAGCCAGTGGTGGTGTCGGTTTGATTCAGCAGCGGCGTAGCTTCTACCGTCACCGTGGACGACACCTTACCCACGTTGAGCTTGGCGCTCAATGTGGTCGTACGATTGCCCTGAACAATAATTTGAGGATAGACAGCAGTCTCAAAACCGTCTTTTTTGAAGGTCACTTCGTAAGTGCCAATGGGTAAATCTGCAATATTGAACGAACCGTCCGGCTTCGTCTCCGCGGCGACTTCCAGGTTCGTGGCTGACGCGCGGACTTTCACCTTGACTTTCGGTACCACGGCGTCACTGTTGTCGGTGACGATGCCGGTCATCGACCCTAATGTTTGCTGGCCGCGGGCAAGGCAGGGATAGAGGATAATACAAACCAGCGCAATCAAGCTTGAGTTAGAGACAAGACGCTTCAAGGCAGGGACAGCCAGGGCGAGCTGACAAAACACGGAATGCCTCCTATCGAGTAACTGCATGAGCCCCGATCACGCAGCCTCTTACGATCAAGTCTTTTTAGAAGAAGCTGACGTAAGGCGTGTGACAACACACCGTATAGGTAATAACCACGGCAGACGATGATACTATATATGCGCTAACATCCTGCATTGTTTACTGTTTCCTCTACTTCGAGACCACGTGCAGGCAGGCCCCTCCTCGAAGTAAGTCGCCCTCGTTGAACTCCGTCTTATTTTTACGAGTCGCATCAACGCTCGACGATAACCACGGTGCTGAACTAGTTCATGACTTGTGCGATCGAGGCCGATAAGTTGTCCGTCACGTATCGCGGTTCCTCGCGTCCGGCGCTTGCCGATGTGTCCGTTGTCGCGAGAGCCGGAACAAGAATCTGCATTACAGGAGCGGACGGTGCCGGAAAGAGTACGTTTTGCCTTTGTTTGAACGGTGTTATTCCACACATTTATCGAACAGACTACTCAGGTCGAGTGCTTGTACATGGGCGGGATCCGAAGACTACTCCGGTTCATGAAATGGCAGCCCTGAGCGGCCTGGTGCTGCAGGATTTCGATGCAGGTCTGCTCACTCATTCGGTTGAGCAGGAACTAGCCTTCGGGCTAGAAAACCTGAGAGTGCCGCGCCAGGAAGGACTGAAGCGCATTGAGTTTTACCTGGACATTCTTGGTCTTCAGAAGCGGCGATTCGATCCGCCGGCCACGCTGTCCGGCGGCCAGCGGCAGCTATTGGCGACGGCCGCACTCCTCATCATGCAATTGCCAGTGATGATCTTCGATGAAGCGACTAGCGATCTCGATCCTACGATGCAAGCTCGCTTAAGGGAGTTGATCGGACGACTTCGGCCACAAGGATCCACCGAGCTATTCGTCGACCAGCGCACCGAGAACGCGCTTACCGCAGACGAGATTTGGGTCTTTGAGAACGGTTCGATTCTCCGGAGTGGAAAGCCGGAGGACATCCTCTTGGACGATGATCTGCTCGGACGAGCATGCATGCGGCCGCCCGAACTACCGGAGCTGATGCACAGGCTGGGTTTTCCTAAGAAGCTTTATCGTCCCGCGGAGGCGTTACGTGAGATCCGAACTTTTGCCCCTTCACTATTAACCTTCAAGTCTGAGCCTGCGGCAGACGCCGGTCAGTTTCGCTCACCATTTATGGAGATGATCGCTCTTGGCTACAGCTATACCGGTCACGAGGCCAAGGCACTGTCCGATATCACTCTGTCGATCGGACGCGGCGAGTCGGTCGCGATTTTGGGGTGCAATGGCTCCGGAAAATCAACGCTCGCCAAGGTACTTTCCGGCATATATGCGCCATCCAAAGGCACGGTCTCAATTGACGGCCGGCCCATTCAGCACTACAAGAGGCACGAACTCGCGCAGTTGGTGGGCTATGTGTACCAGAACCCTGACCAGCAGATTTTCGCTGCAACCGTAAGTGAAGAAGTTAGCTTCGGCCCACGACAGCTGGGCTTTTCGCGAACAGAGTGCAGGTCAATGGTCTCAGATGCGCTCACAATGCTCGGGCTTCAGGGAATTGACCAACGCGACCCTATGCTCCTCACGAAAGGCGAACGGCACCGCGTTTGCATTGCCTCGGTCCTGGTGACTAAACCGCAGATGCTCATATTGGATGAGCCTACTAAGGGTTTGGATTATTGCCACCAACTGAAGCTACTGGATCTGCTGAAGCGTCTCAATGACATTGGCCACACAATCGTGATTATCACTCATTCGATTTGGGTCGCCGCGGAGTACTGCTCACGCGTCATCGTGATGCGTGATGGGGTGATTGCTGGAGATGGAAGCACCCAGCAAGTGTTGGCTCACCCAAGCATCTTGGAAGGAGCGGGGCTGCGATCGACCGATCTGATCGGCTTCTCAAATCTACTCGGACTCGGGGTTGTGAGAATGAGTGAGATCGAATCCGAACTACGAATGCGCATGGCGGCCCGAAAGGCGTGACGATGTAGGATTTAGACCAACTTACTGCACCGGACGGCGGCGTTAGAGCTTGGTTGGGTCATCGCTTATACGAACAAGTTCGGCACAGTGGACATTAACGAAGCCGCTCCGAAAATTGTGGCCTCGCGGCCTAGAGGGAGGGACTGCTCACCACACCGACTCCGCGACTTGTGGCCCAGCACACCCCCAGCGCCGCCACAAAAAAAAGTACGATGACCAAATAGTCTGCCAGACGCAAGCGGAGTGTCCGATAACATGATCGCGCCTCGACCGGCGAGAAAGCCCGTGATTCCAACCCAATCGCCAGCAGATGCGTCTGTCGTACGGCGTGCATGAATAATGGTACGGCAAGTGATAGGCAGTTACGGGCGCGGGTACGAAGACTGCCCATTCTTAGATCCAGACCTCGGGCCCGCTGGGATTCAAGAATTCCAACTGCAGTATCCACATAGGCCGGCAGCAACCGTAGAGATAACGAAAACGTAAATACCATGGCATGTGGAAATCGGAGGGAGGTCAGGGCATCTTGAAGGTCGGTGGCTGTCGTGATACTGAGAAATAGCAGACCACTCAACAACAGGCTGCCAAAGCGAAGTCCCATAGCAGCACTGAACATCCATGCCTCTTTGGGGATAAGCCTGAAGCCAAAGTGAGGAAGCATGGCACCTCCGATCTGCACCGCCCAGGTTACCGTTGAAAATGCGATCACAACCAGAACAAACCATTTCGCACGTGCCAGCAGCGGTCCAGCGCCGATCAGGCATCCGGCGCCGATCACGCCGATTGTTATGATCAGCAGGAACTTGAGATCGCTGAACCGCGTAATCATCCCGAGCACGCACAGCGAGCAGAACATTTTTGTGCGCGGATCCAATCTTGCGACGATCCCTTTTTTCTCGAATTGGGGCAATAACACCAGACTACTAATCATGGTTCCGCAATTCTTACCACATGAGTGCGAGCGAGAGCACAATGCCAATCACCCCCCCACCTGCAATGAACCGCGCGTGATGTGGTAACGCAATAGCAAAAGTCCATGAACTTACGCATACGACAACCGCAAGCCAAGCACCCGCGACTGAGAGAACACTTCGCGGATGGTCCAGATCCTGCTCGTCCATGATTTCCCACCAAACCAGACCGAACGCCTCGACGCGACGATAGACCACGAGCAGCAGCGCAAGTGACACCGTGCCGCTCACGATATTGCCCAATCCGATCAGGAGGGCGAGAAAACGAAAGGGCACAAGGCGCAGCACATCCATCAACCACGCGATGACTAGCGATCCACCCATCGCCGACACAACCGCAAGAAGCGTGAAGAGAAACCAAGCCCTTAAAGAATTCAGACGAACCTGCCGTCCCCAGGAAACCGGCCAGAGACGCGACCAAAGAAGAAAAGGCAGCGCTCCGGCAATGAAACATCCGATAGGTCCGCTGATCAGCCCGCTGTAGTCGCCAAGCGCAATTCCTGCCAGGATCGCTCCCAACGCCATGCCCCACGCGGCTGCCGGCCCGAAGAGGAGACTCAGCGGCATAGGGAGCAGTTGGCCAATCCATTGAGTTGAAAGTGGAGGTGGCGTCCGTAACACCAGAATCGCGGCGGCGTACATTGCGCCGGATAGCGCAACAAGCACGACCATGCGAACATTACTCCACATCCCAAACACGCATCTCATGCAGCACTCCGCTAGGCCTTAGCCGGTGAGCAAGACCCGATTCTAACCAAGAGCCTCCCGGTCCCAGCCAAGAAATAGGTCGATCGATCCCTACCGGAAATCTTCAAATGACAGCGGGTTCCAGAAACAGCAATTCTCGGCGGCCCGTGTCGATTCGACAATGAACCCCGATTGGTATCGTCATTAAAGGGTCGGTATGCCCGCGCCTTGTGCTTACTCGTTCTCCCGTAACAGTGCGATATCCTCTCGCCGCAAAATATCCACAAGCCCTGTTCCACAGAAACGCATCTACTTCGGCCGGATCGGCCGGAGACACGACTCCTGCTGCAGATCCCGGAGCAAATCGGTGCGGCAGCAAATGCTGCATGGCGGCATTGTAACGCTGATGCGGCGCGTTAACTTGGGCGTTTTGCTAGCCCATGGCGCGTATGTTCGAGCGACCAAGCCGGCCTCGATCTCTTCGATAATTTGCCCCCCGCTAGAATTTATCAAACGCTCCGCTGGAGTATCATGCGGTGTCGGATTGACAACCCCCGCTCCATCCCGGCTGGCCTACATCGATTGGATGCGGGGCCTCGCCTGCGTCCTGATGTTCCAGACTCATTGTTACGACGCGTGGCTCAACCCCGGCGCACGCCAAAGCAAATTCTTCATGTACTCGCAGCTGGGAGGAACCTTCCCTGCTCCTTTGTTCTTGTTTCTCGCTGGCATTTCGTTCGCCCTGGTAACCGAAAAGCTGTGGAAGAAGAACTTGTCCCCCGCGCAAATTGCTCGCGCCACGATTCGCCGCGGTGCGGAAATCTTTGCCTTCGGCCTGCTCTTTCGTCTACAGGAATATCTCATTGCCTGGGGCTGGGCGCCGCTCAGCGACCTGCTGCGTGTGGATGTGCTCAACACCATCGGCCTTTCCATGATGCTCATGGGCCTGCTCTGCTGGCTGGTGCTCTTCTTCTTTATGCGCCGTGGCGCGAAGACACGGATTGCCCTCATCCTAGCCTCGGCCGGAGCGGCCTTGCTGATCTCTCTACTTACTCCTCCGCTGTGGACAACCTGGCGGCCGGACTGGCTGCCGTGGCCACTGGAGTCCTACATCAACGGCGTTCACAATCTGGGCACGCCACAGGCCTGGCTCTTCCCGATTTTTCCCTGGACGGCATTCGCCTTCGCCGGACTGACCACCGGATTTGTTTTGCAGAGCGAGTGGGCACGCAAACGCGAAGCTCTGATTTTCTCATTGGCCGGTGCCGCCGGCGTGGTGTTTGTGGAAACGGCACGTTGGCTCGATGCCCAACCGCATCAGCTTTATGCGGTTTACGACTATTGGCACACCAGCCCGAATTTCTTCCTGATTCGTGTGGGTATGCTGCTCATTATTCTGACAGCGAGTTATACTTGGTGCCGTTGGGGAGCCGGACATTGGGGTTTCAGTCCGCTCATTCAATTGGGTCAGGCTTCCCTGCTGGTCTACTGGGTCCACATCGAGTTCGTGTATGGACGCGTCTCGATCCTGCCCAAACATGTTCAAAGTATCCGAACTGCATCCCAGGGATTGCTGACGATCTTCGTCGCCATGCTGATCCTCGCCTTCCTGCGCACGCGGACGAAGGGGCACGGCACCGAAATATTGGCTTGGTTTCGGCGTCCAGCGAGCGCGAACTAGGATCCCTCAGCATCTCAAAAATACGCTTGTCATCCCGAGCAAAGCGAGGGATCTTGGTTCTCATGTAGACCACCAGTGTCGTGGCCGCAGGCAAACACCAAGGTCCCTCGCTTCGCTCGGGATGACAGTTCCTAATGGCATACCGCACTGACGAGCTACTGGAACTGCTTCGCAAACTCCACAACTTCACGCTCCGCCCAGCGTCCATCGTAGGCCGGATCGCCGTTGCGCTCGCCGATGAAAGCACAATGGCCGCCGTCTTCCACTTCGATGTAAGTAATGTTGCGATTGCACAGGATTTTCTGCCGCGTTTCCGGCAACAGGCGAATGAAGGGATCGTTAACCGCGTGGATGATCAGTGTGGGAACCGCGATTCGTTCGATCACATGGGAGGCTGCGGCACGAGCATAGTAGTCGTCGGCGCCGCTGAAACCGCAATAGTAAGCGGTCACGCGTTCGTCGAAGCCGCGCAAGCTTCTAACTCTGCGCAAGCGCGATGCGTCGAAGCTATCTGGAAACAGCTTCACCTTGCGGCGAAACCGTTGATACAAATTCAGCAGAAAATAATATTCGTAAATCCGGTTCGCGGGTTCGTGGAGCGCGTCGGCTCCAGCCGCCAGATTCACCGCTGCACAAACCCCCACCACTCCGCGAAACTCCGGAGGACCCGTGCTTCCCCATTCGCCCGCCAGCTTCAGCACCAGATTGCCGCCCATGGAGAAACCAATGAGCACGAACCCCGGGACACCGTCGCGCTCGACGAGATTTCGTGCCACCGCCGCTACGTCCGCGGAACGACTGGAGTTGTAAAGAGTGGGCGCGCTGTGGTCCATGCCGCCACAGTTGCGCTGATTCATGCGCACCACATTCATACCCGCGGCCAAACCGTTCCGCGCGATTCCCAGCATGTATTGCGATTCGCTCGAACCCTCAAGCCCATGCACCACGATTAGCGTCAGCGCTCTCCGGTCCTTCTGCCAGTGACAGTGGCAGAGCACGGGGATGCCAGGCTCCACTTCGATGAGACGATGCTCGGCTGCCGGCAGCTCGATTCGGCGCGGGAGAAAAAAAGAGGCGATCGTTTGCACATGTCCGCCGCGCAGCCAGCGACTTGGCTTGAAAACTGAGGGCTCGAACCTCGGCGGCTTCTCGGTTAAACCACTTTCGAAGCCAGCTCTCGAACTTGAAGGCGCCACGCGTCACCGCTCCTGTTTGCGAAGTTCGCGCGAATTGATTCTAATAGGAGTAGCGACTCTACGGGAGTGATCTCATGCCGATTTTTGAATACATCTGCCAGGAATGCCAGCACGAGTTTGAAGCGTTGGTCTTCGGTCGCGACAAGGCCAAGTGCCCTAAGTGTGAAAGCAGGAAACTGAGCCCGCAGCTTAGCGTCTTCGCCATGTCGGCCAAGGGAGGCACGGTCGCGACGGCTCCAACCGGCGCGTGTGGTTCCTGCGGCGATCCTCGCGGCCCCGGCGCCTGCTCGCTGGGCGATCTCGACTAGAATCTCGATTAGCCTGCGCTCGCTCCTGATCCGGCGAGCAAAACTTTCGGCACAGTTGCGTCTGTGACTCTGGTTACCTTTGTTTCCCCTCCGACGCCGCCTACCATGCCTTGACCTCTTTTGAAGCCAAGGAGCATCGCATGGACCGGCGCCAGCAGTCACGCGTCTTCGTTGAACTTCCCGTACAGATCTGGGGCATGGATGCTCAATCTCGCCCGTTCATCCAACCTGCCAGCGTGCGCACTATCAGCGGCCGCGGGGCAACTCTGCAATGCGTGGACGCTCGCCTGAAGCCAGGAGACGTGGTCGACGTTCTGTACGAGGGCACAAAGGCTCAATTCCGCATTGTGTGGTGCGGCAAACCCGGAACCGCGATGGCCGGTGAAATTGGAGTCGAGAACCTTTCCAAGGACGTGAAGCTTTGGGATGTCGATCCGCTGCGCTGTGCTGCCGCTGCGGGCCGAGGATAGAGTTGGCTGCCAGCCATTCCTCGTGAGTTCTTCGTAGCGACGACTTCGGCGAGACACAACAACTTAACTGAAGGCAAGATTCAGGTGGGGAGGGCGGGAGAGGGCCGGAACCCGCTTGGCACGGGCTATTCCAGTATGAAGAGGAACCACCGCGAAGGCAAGCGGAAAGCGCAGCGGAGCCACGAATTCTCGCTGAAGTTGCAGGAACGTTCACACTGATCGCGCCGAAATCGAGGAGAGGTTGCAAGTTTCTATCTCCCAGCTTGCGTAGAGCCTCTCCGCGAAGCCTCGGCTACGGACGAATAATCCGCACAGGTTCTCGCGAAATTACCTGCGGCTCCGATTCCAGGTTGTAAACTCACAGAGATGCTGGTGAAGATTCTTGGTTCGGCGGCCGGAGGCGCGTTTCCGCAATGGAATTGCGCCTGCGCCAATTGTCGCGCCGTGAGAACCGGCACGTTCCAAGGCAAGCCGCGCAGCCAAACACAAGTTGCAATCACGCAGGACGGCCGCTCGTGGTTTCTCCTGGGCGCATCGCCAGACCTGCGCGCACAGATCGAAGCCACGCCTGAGTTGCATCCGCGCGAGGGCCTGCGCCAGTCGCCGATTACGGGCGTGGTGCTGGCCAACGCCGATCTCGACCACGTCCTCGGATTGCTCCTGCTGCGCGAACTCCAGCCTCTTCGCATCCACGCTACTTCTTCCGTTCGCCGCATTCTCCTTGAAGATAACTCGATGTTCGGCATGTTGCAGCGCATCCCGAATCAAACCGCGTGGACCGACTTTGAACCTGGATCTCAATTCAATCTGTGCAACGCTCAAGGCGAGGCGTCCGGTCTGCGCTGCCGCGCGTGGTCCTTGAGCGAGCATTATCCCGCCTACGTCACGGTCGACCGGCAAGCGCAACTCGC